>JASHPJ010000106.1 GCA_030038195.1 Acidobacteriaceae bacterium | reverse complement strand
GTGCCGGCATTTGTGGGGCTCGGCGCGCCGCACTGGGATCCGCACGCCAGCGGAACGCTGATCGGGCTGGGACGCGGCACCAGGCCGGGCCACATTGCGCGCGCGGCCCTGGAAGCCATCGCCTTCCAGGTAGCCGACGTGCTGGACGCGGTGCACAGCGAGACAGGCGCGCCGCTCGAAGATCTCCGCGTAGACGGCGGCGCGGCGGTGAACGATCTGCTGATGCAGTTCCAGGCCGATATCCTGGGCGTGCCCGTAGTGAGGCCGCAGGTGACGGAGACGACCGCGCTGGGCGCAGCTTATCTGGCCGGACTGGCGACGGGCTTCTGGGCCAGTCCTGGGGAGCTGCGCGCCAAGCGCCACGGCGACGAGCGCTTCGCGCCGCGCATGGACTCGCACGAACGCAGGGAGCGCCGCGCGCAGTGGCGCAAGGCGGTAGAGCGATCGAAGCGATGGAACGGGTGAAAGCAAGGGAATAGGGAACAGGGAATAGGGAATAGCGTCCTGAGTTCGGAGTTCACTGGAGAAAGACTCATGGTTTCTTTTGTCCAGCCAGAGACTTGCTTTGAAAGGGCACAGCTTTAGCCGTGCTGATAAAACCGGCCGCAAAATGAGGGGGCTTCAGTCCTCAGGGATTTGCGATGCGACCGTTGCTGCTTGCGGTCAATCCAGGAAGCAGCATGGTCAGGCAGGATTTTCGACGGAGCAGGACATGCGGCGAGAGGTAATGGTGCGGCGGCTGCACGAGCAGCTTGAGGCGCAGGCTCCCTGGGACATTGCCGTGGTGGGCGGCGGCGCCACCGGCGTGGGCGTGGCGGTGGACGCGGCTGCGCGCGGGCTGAGCGTGGCGCTGGTGGAGGCGCACGACTTTGGCAAAGGCACCAGCAGCCGCAGCACCAAGCTGGTGCACGGCGGCGTGCGCTATCTCGAGCAGGGCAACATTCCGCTGGTGATGTCGGCGCTGAAGGAGCGCGGCCTGCTACGCCAGAATGCGCCGCACCTGGTGCACGACCTGGCCTTCGTGGTGCCCAATTACTCCTGGTGGGAGGCGCCGTTTTACGGCATCGGGCTCAAGCTCTACGACCTACTCGCGGGCAAGTACGGATTCGGCGCGTCCAAGCTGCTCAGCAAAGACGAGACGCTGGCGCGGCTGCCCGCACTGGAGCCCGAAGGGCTGATTGGCGGCGTGGTCTACTACGACGGGCAATTTGACGACTCGCGTCTGCTGATCCATCTGGCCATGACCGCGGCCGACCACGGCGCGACCCTGGTGAACTACTGCCCGGCCACCGGTCTGATGAAAGACGCCGAAGGCTACATCAACGGCGTAACCGCGCGCGACGAGCTGACCGGTGAGGAGCTGTCGATTCCGGCGCGCGTGGTGGTGAACGCGACCGGCGTGTTTACTGACTCCGTGCGGCGCATGGCCGACGCCAGCGTGGAGCCGATGATGGTCACCAGCCAGGGCATTCACCTGGTCTTCGACCGCTCGTTCCTTAAGGGCGACACGGCGCTGATGGTGCCGCGCACCAGCGACGGCCGCGTGCTGTTCGTGATTCCGTGGCATGGTCACGCCGTCGCCGGCACGACCGACACGCCGGTGGATGCACCAAGCCTGGAGCCGCAGCCCTTCGACGAAGAGATCGAGTTTGTGCTGGAGACGGCGGGCCGCTACTTCACGCGTCCGCCCAGCCGCCAGGATGTGCTCGCGGTCTACACGGGCTTGCGTCCGCTGGTGAAGTCCGACAGCAAGGGCGAGGGCAAAACCTCTGCGCTCTCGCGTGATCACGTGATCCATGTGGACTCGTCAGGCCTGCTCACCATCACCGGAGGCAAATGGACGACCTACCGGCACATGGCGGAGGACTGCGTAGATCACGCCATCACGCTGGGCCGCCTGCAGGATCTCGACTGCGTAACCAAGAACCTCAAGATTCACGGCTACGCACAAGGACCTGTAGGCCTGAGCAGCGTGGACGAGCACTTCGCCGTCTATGGCTCGGATGCGGCGGAGATTGCGGAGCTGGCGCGCGACCCGCGGCTGGCCGAGCGCCTGCATCCCGATCTGCCTTATATCGCGGCCGAGGTGGTGTGGGCCGCGCGCAGAGAGATGGCCCAGGCAGTCGAAGACGTGCTGGCGCGCAGGACGCGGGCCCTGTTTTTGAACTCGAACGCGGCGCGCGCCATGGCCGAGCCGGTAGCGCGATTGCTGGCCGAAGAGCTGGGGCGCGACGAAGCGTGGGTACAGTCCCAAGTAAGCGATTTTCACGCCCTGGCAGAGAAATATCGTGTAGTGTGATTCAAAATGGAGGGTCCCCCGATGGCGACGAAGTGTACGCACGTTGCAGAGCACGCGAAGAAGGTAAAGCCGCGCACCAGGGGCTGCGAAGAGTGCCTCGAGAGCGGTGATAGCTGGGTTCATCTGCGCATGTGCCTGGAGTGCGGCCATGTAGGCTGCTGCGACTCGTCGAAGAACCGGCACGCCCGCGCGCATTTTCATGAAACCAGCCATCCGCTCATTCAGTCCGCCGAGCGCGGCGAAGACTGGCGCTGGTGCTACGTCGACGAAACCTATTTATAAAAAGATCGAACGGGAAGTGGCTTGGTTGAGAGGTTAGGCGCAAGGTGCATGCCAAACCCAGGGCGTCCGATTTAGATACCGGATCAGGTTCTAAGCGATCTCTACTTCGATGGTTTTCTTATCCGCGTCTAGCGTGGTGATCCTGAAGCTGCGCACCTGCCCTTCGGCGAGCGGCTCAGGCTTAGCCGACGGAGCAGGCGCACTGCCCTTCCAGCGCGCTTTGAGTATCGACGAGAGCTGCGAGAGATCGGGCTTGCCTGCGGACTGCGAAGATTGAGTCGCAGCGGATGGCGCAACCTGCGCAGCAGGCGCGGTGGCCACGCGGCCGTGCGCACGAATGCCTTCACCGAGCTCGACTTCGAGGTGCGCGCCGCCCAGCGCCACCACGCGGCCGGAAACCGTGTCGCCCGTCTTGTGCTCGGCGATGTACTCGTCCAGGCCGGTAGGGATAAGCTGCTTCATCGAGAGCTTGATCTGCCGCTTCTCCACATCGATAGCCAGTACCAGCGCCTGCACGCGCTGGCCCGCGCGCAGCACTTCGCTGGGATGGTTGAGCCGGCGGCCGGCAGTGATCTCGCTGATGTGGACCAGGCCTTCGACGCCCTCGGCAATCTCGACAAATGCGCCAAAAGCCATGAGCCTGGTCACCGGTCCCTCGATCTGCGAGCCCGCCGGGAAGTTGCGCTGTGCCTCAAGCCACGGATCGGCGAGCGTCTGCTTGAGGCCGAGCGCAATGCGCCCCGGCTCGGACTGCGCGGGCGGCCTGACGGAAAGAATGATAGCGTCCACGCGGTCGCCCACCTTGAGCAGGTCCGAAGGATGGCGAACTTTCCTGGTCCATGACATCTCGGAGATGTGAATCATGCCTTCCAGGCCCGGCTCCAGCTCGACGAACGCACCAAAGTCCGTGAGCCGCGTAACCGCGCCGGAGACGCGCGCGCCAGGCAGGTAGCGCTCGGCCGCGGTATCCCATGGCTCGGGCTGGAGCTGCTTGAGGCCAAGCGAGATTTTGCCGGTATCGGGATCGATCTTGAGAATGCGCACCGTAATCTGCTGGCCCACGGCGAGCACGTCGTCCGGCTTGGCGATGCGCGTGCGCGCAATATCGCTCACGTGGAGCAGGCCATCGAGCCCGCCCGTCTCGCCGCCGATATCGACGAACGCGCCGTAAGGCATGAGCGTGCGCACCGTGCCGGTGACCGTGTCGCCCTCTTGCAGCGCGGCACGCCGCTGCGCCAACAGGCCGCGGGCCTGCTCTTCGAGCACTACGCGCCGGTCGACGACCACGTCTTCGTCGGTCACATCGAGCTTGGTGATGCGGCAGGTGATCTGCTGGCCCACGAGCGCTTCAAGCTCGGCTGACTCGCGCGCGCCGCTGCGCGAGGCAGGCAGAAACGCGCGTACGCCAACGTCGACCGAGAGGCCGCCCTTCACCACGGCGGTCACCGTGCCGGCCACGGCGACTTTGTCAGCGAATGCGCGCTCCAGCGCAGACCAGTCGCGCGGCTGCGCCACCTTGAAGCGCGAGAGATCGTAGTAGCCCTCTTCGTTGCGGCCGGTGATGGAGACGGGAAAAACGTCGCCGCGTCTCACGCCTTCCGCGTTGTTCTCGAACGCCGCGCGCGGCAAAACGCCTTCCATCTTGTAGCCGATGTCGAGAAAGACCTGGCCGGCAGAGAGCGAAACGACGGTGCCCTGAAGCTGGCGGCTGCCGGGCTCAGCATGGTGCGCGTGGCTGCTCTCGAAGGCACGGAGCGCGTCGGCAAAGGATTCGGTGGGCTCGGCGATGGGTTGAGAGTCGGAGATGTTCTCGTCGGTCATGGCGGGTACTTACTTATTGTCCCATGCTCGGGTGAGAGGTCGTGCTCGCCCGCTTGCGGCAAAAGCAAGCATGCCGGTGCGCAGCCAAAACCGCCTTTACCCCTCCACGCGGGACAGGCATGGAGTCCATGACCTGGGAAACTACGATGCCAAAGATACGAATCCACGCAGTCACAGACCCAGGGCGAGAATGGAAGCCGCGGCGGGCTGATGCTCTAAGTCACCTTTTCGAGCTTGCCGTCTCGCAGCGCAAATCGCTCTCCGCGCCACACAATCGTGTTGCCCGCAAACCCTGCCACCCATAGACCGATAGCGATCACGTCGCGCACCGGCAGCAGCCACAGCAGCGCGAGCACCTGCCGGTCGCCCAGCACCTCGGCGCCCACGGTCATCGCCAGCCCGATACGCAGAAAGAAACTCATCGCCAGCAGCCACAGGCTCACCGGGCTCACGCCGCTGGCCACCACGTTCAGCAGCGCCCACGCCAGCCCATGCGTAAGTAGCAGCCCTGCATATCCACCCGGCCGCGCATCGCGCACGGTGCGCAGCCAGCGCAGTTGATGCTCCACAAATCCGCGCCACCTGTACGCCGGCACTGCCGTCTCCACCACCGCCGCGCTCAGTTCCACGCGATAGCCGGCCTTATCCACGCGCGCACCCATCTCGTAGTCATCGGCCAGGTGATTGACAAGAGCGATCAAGCCTCCGGCCTTCTCCAGCGCCGCGCGCCGCACCGCCAGCGTCGACCCCAGCCCGTAGTGCAGCCCGCCCTCTACCATCTTTGAGAGCAGCACGCTTGCCTGAAAATCCGTTGCAATCCCCAGCGCCTCCATCCGCGAAGCCAGCGTTCCATGCGCCTGCCCGCGATACAGCGCCGTCACCAGCCCCACATCCTCCCGCGCAAAGCAGGACATTACCTGCTCCAGGTAGCGCGGCCCGGCCGTAATGTCTGAATCATTGATCAGCAGATATTCGTACCGCGCGTGCGGCGCTAGTTGCGCCAGCGTGCTCACCTTGCCGTTCGTGCCCAGCCGCTCAGGACATGCAATCAAGTGAATCGTCCGCGCCGGAAACTCCGCCTTGAGCTGCTGCACCGCTACAACCGCAGGGTCGTCCATGGAGGAAACGCCAAACAGCAGCTCATAGTCGCCCGCGTATTCCTGTGTGCAATGGCTGCGGAAGGCATCCAACATGCCGGGGTCGAAGCCCTTGAGCGACTTCATCACGCTCACCCCCGGCGCAAATGCCGGCGTGCTCCTGAGCATCTTCCGCCGCTGCACCAGAAACGCCCACGCCGCCACCAGCGCCGCCAGAAAATACCCCATCCCCGCCACGGCCAGCGCCGTAGTGGCAATCTCCACAGCCAAGGCCATCGCGTGCGGCATCACAAGGAACAGTTTAGATGAAGGAGCACGGCGAGAGACGCAAGGGACTAGGGAATAGGGACTAGTGTGGTGTCCCGAAGTTCGTATCGTAAATTGACATCCCAAACCGCAGGTTCCGCCACGGCGGATCTTCGACCTTCGACTCTCCGCCGCGGCGGACCGCGGCG
>JASHPJ010000105.1 GCA_030038195.1 Acidobacteriaceae bacterium | reverse complement strand
TCGTCAATGTAGTTCATCAGGCGGATGGCTTCTCCAGAGAGCGGCATGGGGTCCTCGGTCAATTTTGAAGTTCCTTTGTATTGTAGTGGGTTGGGGTAGAGCTGTGCTGTTACCCGCTTTTCGGTCCTATATCAAAATTAGAGGATAAGCACGGCTGTGCTCTGGAAACACACTGCCAATTGCGCGCTTCGGAGCAGGTGAGCGGATACCTCGGATTTCGAAAAAAATGCGCTCTACTTCGGAAATGCCAGAAAAGCGATATATGGCGGTAGACAGTCTTCATCCATGGAAGTAGAATGCCTACATCCAGATGACAGAGGCTGCAAAATACCAGAACCGTATCGAACTGCTGCAGGGGACGCTGGACATGCTCGTCTTGCAGGCGCTGTTGCGCGAGCCCATGCACGGTTACGCTATCGCACAAGTCATCCGCAGCCGGTCAGGTGAAGTGCTGACGGTCGAGACCGGTTCTCTGTACCCAGCGCTGCACCGTCTCGAACGGCAGAAATGGGTGAAGTCTGAATGGAAGCTGACGGAAAGCAAGCAGCGCGCAAAATACTACCAGCTCACGGCTCTCGGGAAGAAGCAACTCACGAGTGACCATCAGCGCTGGCTCCAGTTGGTTCGTGCAATCGGCGCAGTCATGGACCCGGAGGTGCAGCAGTGACGCGCTGGCCCTGGGAACGAGCCAAGGAGAACCTGTCAGAGGAGCTTGAGTCTCATCTGACGATTGCAATCGGAGATCGTGTTGCGCGTGGAGAAGATCCGGCACAAGCCCGGGCCGCCGCGCTGCGGGAACTGGGCAACCTGCCGCTCATCGAGGATGTCACGCGCGAGCGCTGGGGATGGATTTGGCTGGAAAATCTGCTTCATGACACGCGCTATGCACTTCGCCAGCTTCACCGCACCCCCGCGTTTACGGTAACCGCACTGCTCACGCTGGCTTTTGGCATTGGCGCGAATCTTGGCGTATTCCAGCTACTCTATGCAGTGATTCTGGCCGAGTTGCCTGTTCCTCATCCGGAAGAAGTGGTCAGAATCCACGCTGCCCGTAGCCCCTTCGATCAGAGCTGGACGATTTCCTATCCCGCATACCAGCGTCTGCGCGCTGCCACTCCCGACATTCCCCTGATGGCGACCGCTTATGCTCAGGATGCCACGCTTGAGCTTCCGAACCGCGCGTCGATAGAGGCCTCCATAGCGCCTGTTTCCGGCAATTACTTCAGCGGGCTTGGTATTGCTCCGGCGGCGGGGCGGCTGTTCGTGCAGGCCGATGAACGCATGGGGCAGAGTGAGTGGCCTGCTGTGCTTCGCTACGATTTTGCGCGTAACACGTTCGGCTCTGCGCAGCAGGCCGTGAACCAGCACATTATTCTCAACGGCCGCGCATTTATTGTGATTGGTGTTGCACATCGGAGATTCCTCGGAGATATAACAGGACGCGCTCCCGACATCTGGCTGCCTCTTTCGCTGCAGAGTACCGGCGCGTTCGCCTTTTCATGGGACTCGCTCGGGCCGGGTCATGATGTGTCGCTCGGCAAGCCTTGGTATAACCAGCCCACGATTTTCTGGCTCTCGCTCACTGCGCGCATCCCGCCGGAACGGCGCGCCGCGGTGCTCGCCCATTGGGATCAGGTTTTTCGCAATGATCGTGAGTTGATGACGGAAGCGACCGCCGATCCGGCTGTGAAAGCCGCGCTCCTCCGCGTGAAGACCGGAGTCGCGCCGCTTAGCGAGAACGGCATGAGAAAAAGATTTGCGACTCCCCTGACGTTGCTCATGGCGCTTTCAGCTTCCATCTTTCTGGTGGGCTGCTTGAATCTCGCGAACCTTCAGCTTGCGCGGCTCCATGCGCGCGCGCATGAACTCAGTGTGCGTATCGCCCTTGGAGCCAGCAGCGGCAGGCTTATCCGTCAGATTGTTCTTGAGGATGCACTGCTGGTTGCGAGCGGCTCAGTGTGCGCGTTTGTGTTAGGCCGCGCGGCCAGTGGCATTCTCGTTCGCTGGGCGTCTGATCGTAATGCTCTCTTCACGTTCGACTTGCATCCGAATTTGCCGCTAGCGGCCTTTGGTGTAGGTCTTATGTTTGTGTCGCTGCTGTCCTTCAGCATTCTTCCGGCAGTCATCTTCATCCGCACGGGCGCTGCACAGTCGGCAGGGTCACGCGCTAAGGTCGCCGGTATTGCTCAGACCGCAGGCCAGCGCTTGCGTTCTAATGTGCTGCTTGGCATGCAGGTCAGTCTTTCACTTCTGCTTTCAACGATGTCGGGGTGTTTCGCTGCCACGCTGGTGCACTGGGAAACTGTGGATGTGGGCATGGATCGTGAGCATGTGCTCAATGTTCGCCCGGAGCTGCGTCAGCCACGGTACACCAATCATGCTGAAATGCTGCCGGGGCTTTATACCCGGATACAGGAGCGCCTGCAAGCACTTCCTGGCGTACGCAGCGCAGCAGTAGAAATGTGCGGTGGCATCCACTGCGGCTGGATCACAGCGCTCTATGTGCATGGGCGCAACGATCTTACGGACGCACAGGTGCATGGACAGGAAGATCATGTAGGCCTTGGCTTCTTTTCCACGCTTGGGATCCCAATTCTGCGTGGGCGCGATTTCTCCTCGATCGACACCGTCAATACGCAGCCTGTGGCGATTATCAGCCATACGTACGCGCGCCAATTGTTTGGTGATGCAGATCCAATTGGGCAATTTGTCGGTTATGAGCCAGCGCCGAATGATCACAAATTTCTGATTGTGGGTGAAGTGGCCGATGCGCGCGTAAACGGCGCACAGCGCGAGGCCCCGGCGGTGGTTTACATGGACATCAACCAGAACCCTGCACCGGTCAACAGCATACGGGTGCGGGCCGTAGGTGATCCGGGCCAGCTATCGGATAGTGTGCGTCACGCGCTGTATGAGGTCGATCCCGCCCTGCCTGTCAGCGAAATCGTGCCTTTGGCAATCGAACTGAACGGAGATCTCGGTATGGAAAAGCTGCTTGCACGTCTCGCGGGGATCTACGCAAGCCTGACGTTGCTACTTGTTGCCATCGGTTTCTACGGCGTGATGTCGTCCCGTACCACGCGACGCAAGAAGGAGTTCGGTGTCCGCCTTGCTCTCGGCGCCACTCGCCGCCACATCCAGATGCTCATCGTCGGCCAAACCGCGCGCATTCTCCTCGCCGGCGTTCTGCCTGGCGCAGTTCTATCGATTTTCGCGGTGCGCATAGCAAGCCATTTACTGTACGGGTCCGTCAGCGCGAATTCCCTTGCTATCCTCGCGGCAAGCTTTGTGCTTGCGTTGGCCGGTTCTATCGCCACGCTCATCCCCGCTCGCCGCGCAGCGTTCGCCGATCCTTTAGAAACACTCCGTAATGAATAAAGAACTATTCGTAATATGGACTGGCTCGCCCAATCTAATTGAATCTCGCTCGATCACCGAGAGCAGACTATCGTCAAAGTGCGTCACCGTGGCACAAGTAGCACGGAAGTCAGTTCCCTACCCCAATGTTCTGCCAGGAATTGCGCTGAGAAGGAATGCCTCCGATACTAAAACCCGCGTGCATTTGGACCGTTTGCGGCACGGCTGAAGCCGTGCCCTTTCAAAGCAGTTTCAAACTGACCCACTATTCATCTTCGCTCATTCTTCGCCATTCCGTTATACTGAGTGCATGGATTTTCAGCTTGTCACCAACTACAAGCCGAAGGGCGACCAGCCGCAGGCGATTCAGGAGCTTGTGGACGGGCTGGGCACGGGCGAAAAGCACCAGGTGCTGCTCGGGGTGACCGGATCGGGCAAGACCTTTACCATGGCCAAGGTCATCGAGCAGTCGAACCGGCCGGCGCTGATTCTCGCCCATAACAAGACGCTGGCCGCGCAGCTCTATCACGAGTTCAAGCAGTTCTTTCCCAACAACGCGGTCGAGTACTTCGTGAGCTACTACGACTACTACCAGCCCGAGGCCTACAATCCCGCGGCCGACCTGTACATCGAGAAAGAAGCCACTATTAACGAAGAGCTGGACAAGCTGCGTCTCTCGGCCACGCGCTCGCTCTTCGAGCGGCGCGACTCGATCATCGTGAGCTCGGTGAGTTGCATCTACGGCCTGGGCTCGCCGGAAGCGTACTACGGTATGCTGCTGCTGCTGGAAAAAGGCCAGCAGATCAGCCGCAAAGACATCACGCGCCGCCTGGTTGAAATCCTCTACGAGCGCAACGATTCGGACTTCCGGCGCGGCACCTTCCGCGTGCGTGGCGACGTGATCGAGGTCTTCCCTACTTATGATGAGAGCGCGTACCGCATCGAGATGTTCGGCGACGAGATCGAATCGCTGGCGCAGATCGATCCGCTCTTCGGCACCGTGAAGCAGAAGTACGCGCGGCTGCCCATCTATCCCAAGAGCCATTACGTGGTGCAGCCGGAGCGCAAGTCCGAGGCCATCGAGTCCATCCTGAAAGAGCTGAACGAGTGGGTGCCGCACCTCGAAGCCGAGGGACGCATGGTGGAGGCGCAGCGCGTCCACCAGCGCACGCGGTTCGACCTGGAGATGATCAAGTCGATGGGCTACTGCCACGGCATCGAGAACTACTCGCGGCATTTTTCAGGCCGCCTGCCGGGCGAAGCGCCGCCCACGCTGCTGGATTATTTCCCGCGCGACTACATTCTCTTTGTGGACGAGAGCCACGCCACCATTCCGCAGGTGCACGGCATGTGGCACGGTGACCGCAGCCGCAAGCAGAACCTTGTCGATTACGGCTTCCGCCTGCCCTCGGCGCTCGACAACCGGCCGCTCCGGTTCGAGGAGTTCGAGAACCGCGTGAACCAGGCCATCTATGTCTCGGCCACGCCGGGGCCGTATGAGCTTACGCGCTCGGCCGGCGTGGTGATCGAGCAGGTGATCCGACCCACGGGGCTGCTCGATCCCGCGATCGAGGTCCGCCCGGTCAAGGGACAGATCGACGACCTGCTGGCCGAGATTCGCGACCGCGCCAAGCGCAGCGAGCGCGTGCTGGTGACCACGCTCACCAAGCGCATGGCCGAAGACCTGGCCGGCTATTACACCGAAGTGGGCGTGCGCTGCCGCTACATGCACTCGGAGATCGAGACGCTGGAACGCGTGAAGCTGCTGGCCGGCCTGCGCAAGGGCGAGTATGACGTGCTGATCGGCATCAACCTGCTGCGCGAGGGGCTCGACCTGCCGGAGGTCTCGCTGGTGGCGATTCTCGACGCGGACAAGGAGGGCTTTCTGCGTTCGGCCGGGTCGCTCATCCAGACCATGGGCCGCGCCGCGCGGCACCTGCAGGGCAAGTCGATCCTCTACGCCGACACGGTCACCGACTCGATGCGCCGGGCCATCGACGAGACGGAGCGGCGCCGCACGATCCAGCGGGCTTACAACGAGGAGAACGGCATCACGCCGCAGTCGATTGTGAGCAAGACCGACATGGGCCTGGCCGAGATCCTCAAGGCCGAGTACGGCGACATGGCGCTCGAAGAGCAGGAGGGCCTGCCTGCCGAATTTGCCTCGCAGGAACAGCTTGACGCCTATATTGCCAGGCTCGAGGCCGAGATGCGCGAGGCGGCCAAAAAATTCGAATTCGAGAAGGCTGCCCGGCTTCGAGATAACATTAAGGAACTGCGGGAAAAGGAGTTTTTCTTCGGGTAGCCACCCGTCTGTTCCGGGATTTTTACCCTGGGTTGCCTACCCGGCAGGCAACGAATTGCCCCTTGGCCTCATCTTATTGAGCTTGATAGTAGAAAGTAGATTTTCCGGCTGACCCTTCCACGGGTCTGGGCTGTGGGGATATGACAACCATCTTATTGGTAGAGGATGACCCGCTTCAGGCGTTCGTGCGCATGTCCGTTCTGGAAAAGCGGTTCCCCGATGTGAGGCGGGTGGCTGACGCTGCCGAGGCGCTGTGCCTGATCGAGCAGAGCGATTTTTCACACAATCTGGGACTGGTAATCGCCGGACACAGTCTGCCTGGCCTGGGCGGACCGGAGTTTGTAGCAGAGTTGCGCACCCGTAAGCCTGGGCTGCCCGTGCTGGTGCTGGGAGACGCACAGGAGACGGCCGTCGATTATCCCAGCGAACGCGTGCGGTTCCTTGCCCGGCCGGCGGGAGCAGAAGAGATTGTCTCCGCCGCCAGCCAGTTGCTTACCCAGGCCAGCGACAAGGTGGCCTGAACAGCCCTGGAGCATTCCCGGTTCACCCTTTTTGACAGGCTGGAATTTTGCAAGGCAGCGCTTGAACGAAAAAGCGGCCCGGCAACATCCGTCTTGTAAAGACTTGGACCGAAGACGCTGAAACGCAGCCCTGCTTCCCTTCCCCCACACCGTTTCCACGCTGTAGCCGGCGTCATCTCCTCGTGTGAGCCGCGTCACACGCGAAGC
Source organism: Acidobacteriaceae bacterium (assembly GCA_030038195.1). Classification (GTDB taxonomy): domain Bacteria; phylum Acidobacteriota; class Terriglobia; order Terriglobales; family Acidobacteriaceae; genus Telmatobacter. The sequence goes on along the minus strand of JASHPJ010000105.1, from coordinate 13,058 downwards.
GCGTGGCGTAGACTGAAAATCAGAGCAGTTCAGGAGACAGCGCGGGTTCACCGCCTGCAAGCCAGGCCTCGCGGATGGTCCGACCCTCCGATCAGGCGAGTTTGGCCGCAAGAATCTCCTGGATGGCTGGAAGTGGTCCTTCCATGCACGGGAATCATCCTGGAGTCATGACTCGATGGCGACGTTCGGCAGTTTTTCACTTCTGATTGCACTGGCCCTGGCCGCCTATAATCTTTTGGCCGGGACAGTAGCCTTGCGGCTGATTGCGACCGGGCAGCCGGCGCGGATTTCGCCGGAACGGCTGGCGGATACGGCGCGGCGGGCGGGGATCGCGGGCTTCTGGGCGGTTACGGCGGCTGCCTTCGCGCTGGTCTGGGCTGTTTTTACCAACGATTTTTCCATCACGTACATCGTGGAGCACTCGAACCGCGCGCTGCCCGGCCTGTATAAATTTTCCGCGCTGTGGAGCGGACAGGAAGGCTCACTGCTCTTGTGGGCGTGTCTGCTGGGCACCTACGGCTTCATCCTGCGCCTGCGGCACAAGACCGACGTCAAGCTTTACGCCTACGCCGGAACAATCCTGGCCGCGGTGCAGGTCTTCTTCCTGCTGATTCTGAACTTTGCCGCGCCGCCGTTCTCGCTCATCAAGGGCGCCATCCCCGACGACGGCAATGGGCTCAATCCGCTGCTGCAGTATCCGGAGATGGTCGTCCACCCGCCGATGCTCTACCTGGGGTATGTGGGCTTCTCGGTTCCCTTTGCGTTTGCGCTGGGTGCGCTGATGATGCGGTATCCGGGCGAGAAGTGGATCAAGATCACCCGCACCTGGACCATGGTCACCTGGATGTTCCTGACCTGCGGCATCTTCATGGGCATGCACTGGGCCTACGCGGTGCTGGGCTGGGGCGGCTACTGGGGATGGGACCCGGTGGAGAACGCCAGCTTCATGCCCTGGCTCACCGGAACGGCCTTCCTGCACTCGGTGATGATGCAGGAGCGGCGCGGCATGATGAAGAGCTGGAACGTGTGGCTGATCTTTTCGACATTCCTGCTCACCATGCTGGGCACGCTGCTCACGCGCGCGGGGCTGGTCAGTTCGGTGCACGCCTTCGCGCAGTCATCCATCGGCACATGGTTCATTGTCTTCATGGGCATCGTGCTGGCGGTGTGCATCTTTACCTACCTCTACCAGCGCGGACACCTGAAGACCGAGCATCATCTCGAATCGCTGGTGAGCCGCGAGTCGAGCTTCCTGTTTAACAACCTGGTGCTGCTGACGGCCTGCTTCGTGATCCTGTGGGGCACGCTGTTTCCCATCATCTCCGAGTACGTGCAGGGCACGAAGGTGACGGTGGGCGCGCCGTTCTATAACCGCGTGGCCGTGCCCATCGGACTGTTCCTGCTGTTTTTGACCGGTGTAGGCCCGCTGCTGCCCTGGCGCGCAACGTCGTTCAAAAGCATCCAGCGCAACTTCGTGGCCCCGGTGATTGCATTGTGGGCCACGGTGATCGTTTGCCTGGCAGCGGGTGTCCGGCCGTGGTCAGATGGCGCGTTTTCAGCAGGCAATTTTTATTCGCTGGTGGCTTTCTCCGTCGGCGCGGCCGTGTTCACGGCCATTCTGAGCGAGTTCCTGCGCGGCGCAGCGGTCATTGCCCGGCAGACCGGCCGCAACCTGCTGAGCGCCACGTGGCTGCTGACGCGGCGCAACCAGCGCCGCTATGGCGGCTACCTGGTGCACATCGGCGTGGTGGTGGTGATTGCGGGCCTGGCCGGCGCGGCCTTCAACCGCAACGTGGAAGGCGAGATGGGCGTGCACGACCAGATGCACATCGGCCCGTACACGCTGGTGTGCACCGGCTTTACCCAGGACTCGAACGCCGACTACGACTCGGAGTACGCGCTGCTGAACGTGATGCGCGGAGGCAAGGTGCTCTTCCAGATGACGCCGGAGAAGCGCGCCTATCACCTGGGCACCGGCGACCAGCCGCAGACCATGGTGGCCATCCACTCCGTGCCGGGCTGGGACTTATACCTGGTCTACGAGGGCATGAATCCCGACACCGGCCAGCCGATCATCAAGGCATTCCTGAATCCGCTGGTGAGCTGGATCTGGGCAGGCGTGATGATCATGGTGATGGGGACATTTGTCGCGCTGGCTCCCAGCCTGAACCCGGCCACGGCAGCGCTGCGCGCGCCGGCGCCTCGATCCGTAACCGCAGAAGCGGCGCTCAAGGGTGAGCATTCATGAGCCACGCGGGGACACGCTTGACTTTGCTGATCAGGACCGGGGAGGCGCTGCTGCTGGCCGTTGCCGTTTGCTTCAGCCTGGGAGCCGCAGACGCCAGCGCGCGCATGGACAGCCTGGGGCACCGGCTGATGTGTACCTGCGGCTGCGCGCAGTTGCTGGGCGAATGCGATCACGTGGGCTGCCCGTCGCGTGGCGAAGAGATGGCCGAGCTGGCCACGGCGATCCAGAACGGCGAAAACGACCAGCAGATTCTGGATGCCTTCGCGGCCAAGTATGGAGCAACCGTGCTGGCTGCGCCGCGCACGCAGGGCTTCGACCTGGTGGCGTGGATTGCGCCCTTTGCCGTCTTTACCGCGGCGCTGCTGGGCACCATTCTGCTGGTGCGGCGCTGGTCGGGCGTGGCCGGTGTGCAGTCGCGGGCGGTGGTCACTGCGCAGACAAACCTGAGCCCGGAAGAGCAGGAGCGGGTTGCGCGCATTCGCCGCGAGACCGGCGCCGATGGAGGATTTTGAGCCATGACGGAAACGCAGGGACTGATTGCCGGCGTGCTTCTGCTGCTGGCATTGATGATCTATACGTTCAGGCCGGATAACGGCTTCGCCAGCCAGAAGGAGAAGTCGCGGCTGGATTTTCTGCTGGAGCGCAAGGACCAGCTTTACGAGAACCTGCGCGACCTGAACTTCGAGCACCGCGCGGGCAAGTATCCTGAAGAGGATTTCCAGGCGCAGCGCGCGCTGCTGGAAAACGAGACGGCGCAGCTTCTGGCGGAGATCGAGCGGCTGCAGCAGCGGGCGTGATTCCATGGCTGTAGATTCCCATCCTTCATCCGCCGCGGCGGACGAAGGATGGGACGCCCAGGGTTTTGTATTCCTACCATCGGTTGGCAAGCGAAGGATTTCGACACGAGATGAGATCGACGCGATTTTCCATTCCCTTAATTTTTCTTTTGGCGGGAACTTTTGCGCAGGCTGCGCAGGTTTCAGGCACGGTGACGGACAAGACCACGGACAAGCCGGCAGCGGGCGACGCGGTGGCCATGCTCGACGTGCAGACAGGCATGAGCGAAGTGGCCCACGCAACCACCGACGCGAAGGGTCACTACACCATCACCTCACCGGGCGACGGGCCGTACCTGGTGCGCGTCACTCATCAGGGCGCGGGCTACTTCATCGCCGCGCCACCGGGAGGCGGCGGCTCGGGCGACGTTGCGGTCTACGACGTGGCCGCCAAGGTGTCCGGCGTGCGCATCGAGGCCGACGTGATTGAAGCGGAGACCGACAACGGCCAGCTCAAGGTGAACGAGCGCTACTTCGTGCACAACACCAGCGCGCCTCCCGTCACGCAGTGGAGCCCGAAGTCGTTTGAGGTTGTGCTGCCGCCGGGCGCGGTGCTGGCCGGCGCAGGCGCGCAGCGGCCCGGCGGGCTGCCCACGTCGATCAATCTCGACCCGGCGGGAGTAAAGAATCACTACGCCTTCAACTTCCCCATCCAGCCCGACGACGGCGACAAAGACACCATGTTCCAAATCTCCTACTCGGTGCCTTACCCGGATGGCAAGTTTGCGTTTCAATCCGTGCTGACGCTGCCGGCCGACAACTTCGCGGTGCTGCTGCCCAAGTCCATGACCTTCACGCCGGGCGCGGGCGTGAGTTTCAAGCCGGTCAACGAAGACCCCAACGTGCAGACCTTCCTGATGCGCACGGTGGCGGCAAACACGCCGGTTGCGTTCACCGTCTCCGGCGAGGGCGCGATTCCGCGCGAGGCACAGGGAGGCGACAACGGCGGCCAGGGCGCGCAGGCTTCGGGCACAGACAACGGTCCCGGCGGCGGCATCGGCGAGCCGATCAATACGCCTGACCCGCTGAGCAAGTACAAGTGGTGGATCCTGGGCGGCCTGGGGCTGCTGCTCGTGGTCGTCGCGGGATTCCTGCTGCGCAAGCCGGCCGGAGCGGTTGCCGGCGCTCCAGTGCAGGCGGCCGTGCCGGTCGATGCACCGATTGGTGCGCCAGCAGCCGTCGCCGCAAGCTATGCGCCGCCGCAGCCGGCGGGCAAAGGCGCGCTGCTGAACGCACTCAAGGAAGAGCTGTTCGCCATCGAGAGCGAGAAGATTGCCGGCACGCTGTCTGCAGCCGACTACGCCGAGCAGAAAGCCGCGCTTGAAACCGTGCTGAAGCGCGCGCTGACGAAGCCGTAGTCTTCCCTCTGTCATCAGCGGCAGGGAGCGACGACCCGGTCCCCGCCCTTGCTGCTTACCCTATCACCACCATCGGCTGAAACAGCGTGCCGGCCACGCGCCGGGCAATGCCCACCAGCTCGCGCTGCCCGTGAAACACCTTCACCAGCGGCGCCTGCGAAAACTCGGGCAGATTGGCCTGCGCTCCATTGCGCAGCCGGCCCAGCTCGTGCTCGCCCGCATTGACCGCCGGCATCTCCGGCAGCAGGTTGCGTGGATGCACGCATCGCGCCTCCAGCTCGCACACGTTGCCCTTCAGCAGTTCCAGCTCTTCGAGCGTGTGCGCCTGGTCGAGGGCGAATGCGCCGGCGCGCGTGCGCCGCAGCCGGCCCAGATGCGCACCGCAGCCCAGCGCCTGCCCCATCTCATGCGCAACGGAACGCACATAGCCGCCGGCGCTCACGGTCATGGCGAACTCAGCCTCAGGGCCTTCGACGCGTACAATTACAAAGCTCGCGATGCGCACCCTGGCAGCCTTCAACGCTACCAGCTTGCCCTGGCGCGCCAGCTTGTAGGCCGGCTTGCCGGCGACTTTCTTTGCCGAAAACGGAGGGGGCATCTGCTCCATCTCTCCATGAAAGCGCGCGGCTGCGGCCTGCACCACTTTGAGCGTCAGCACCGGTTGCAGATCGGGTCCGCTGGGCACGCCTTCGGCGTCATACGTGTCGGTTGAGAACCCGAACCGGATGGTCCCGGTATAGCTCTTTTCGGCGGCGGAAAAATACTGCGCCAGCCGGGTATATTTGCCTATCAGCAGCGGCAGAACGCCGGTCACCATGGGGTCCAGCGTGCCCAGGTGGCCGATCGACCGCTCGCCGCTGATGCGGCGCAGCCGGTCCACCACGTCGTGGCTGGTCATCCCTGCCGGCTTGTCTATGATCAGAAGTCCATTCACTTATTCAATTTAGCTTTCGCCCATCCCCTTGCCAACCCTGCCTTGCCGGATTCAATCTAAAGACAATGGCTATCGTATTCGAACGCCTGCAGAAGCCGCTTCGCCAGTTGCGCCGGTTGCTCCGCTGCCTGCAGGCAGATCCCGTGCCAGCCGAAGTACACAGGCTGCGCACGCGTGTGCGCCAGGTGGAAGCCATCGTCGCTGCGCTGCCGCCCGCAGCGGACGGACCGGTCACGGTGAGCAGGCCCGCCACAGCGGGTAAACTCGCACGGCGCCTGCTTAAATCCATCCGGCCGGTGCGCAAGGCCGCCGGCCGGGTGCGCGACATGGACGTGCTCTGCGCCCACGCGCTCACGCTGCAGCAGGAGCCGTACCGCGACGCCGTCGCGCGGCTTGTCGAGCGCCTGCAACTGTCGCGCAAGAAATATGCGGCCGAGTTGCTCGACGTTGTTGACCGGCGGCGCAAGGCGGCGCGCGGTCATCTCAGCCAGTATGCAAAAGAGCTGGCCGGCGCTGACGATGCCGGTCCGCGCGCACGCGCAACCGAGCAGCAGGCGCAGCAAGCGGCAGCGCGCCTGACGGCCGAACTCAGCCGCTGGCCCAGGCTCACCGCGCGCAATGTTCATTCCTTCCGGCTCAAGGTAAAGGAGTTGCGCGCCGTGCTGCAGCTTCTGCCCACGGCCGAGCGCAAATTCGTAGATGCCCTGGGAACGGTGAAAGAGAAGATCGGCGAGTGGCACGACTGGCAGCAGCTTGCCATCACTGCAGCCGAAGCGCCCGATGCGCAACAGGATGGCGCGCTGCTTGCACGGATCAAAAAGACCGGCCGGCAAAAGCTGCGCGCAGCACTCGCTGCCGCCGAGGCGCTCCGCAAGAACTATCTTGAGCGGCCGGCGAAGAAGCCGCCAGCCTCGGAGCGAGCCCTGCGCACAGTCACAAGCCGCCCGGACCGGGTTGCCTGACCAGCGAGAGGAACTCGGCGCGCGTCTCTTTCTGCCGGAAGCAGCCGACCATGGCGCTGGTCACGGTGGAGGAGTGCTGCTTTTCGATGCCGCGCATCATCATGCACAGGTGGCGCGCCTCGATCACCACGCCCACGCCCTGCGGCTCAATCGCATCCTGGATCGCGTCGGCAATCTGCCGCGTCAGCCGCTCCTGCACCTGCAACCGGCGCGCAAACACCTCCACGAGGCGCGGAATCTTGCTCAGACCGATGACTTTTCCCTTGGGAATATAAGCAACGTGCACCTTGCCGAAGAACGGCAGCATGTGGTGCTCGCAGAGCGAGAACATCTCGATGTCCTTGACGATGACCATTTCGTCGTAGTCCACAGCGAACAGCGCGCCGCGCAGAATCTCCGCCGGGTCCTGATCGTAACCCTTGGTTAAAAAGGACATCGCCTTTTCCACGCGCGAAGGCGTAGCCACCAGCCCGTCGCGCGCAGGGTCCTCACCGAACCGGCTCAAGAGCTCGCGATAGATCTCCTGTGTGCTGAACGCGCTCAGCCCCTCTTCCGCCACGGCCTTCCGTACCGCTTTGCTCACCACAATCGGCTGCGCCATTTTTCTATTTCCTCTCCTAACTCCTGTCGGTCATCGCTGAGCGATCTGCTGCGGCGACGAGTCGAAAGCCTGCCCTGAGCTAGTCCAAGGGGACCTGCATTTCTCTTCGCAGCGTCGTTGTCCCTCAATCTCTAGCACTCAAAAAAATTGTTCTCCGTCTCTTCCACGCGCACATGCTCCAGCTCGCCCCTGGGCAGCGCATCCTTCAGCAATCCAAAAATCGCGCGGCAAAAGTTCTCGGTCGTCGGCACCTGCACGGCAAACGCCGGATCGAGGTTCAGGTTCGCGTGATCGAACCGCCCCACTACCCGCGCGTTCACCACCGCGTCCAGGTCCACCAGGTTCACCACCATCCCGGTGCCGGCCTCGAGCTCGCCGCCCACCAGCACTTCCACGACGTAGTTATGCCCATGCCCATGCGGGTTATTGCACTTGCCATAGGCCGCGCGGTTCTCTTCCGCGCTCAGCGCATCCACATGCAGGCGATGGCTGGCGCTCAGGTTGTACCGCCGTCCGAAGTACGCCTTCACGCCTCACCCCGGTACTCGGCAAAGATCTCCGGCGTCTCATAGACGCGCACCCGGCTCAGCTTCGCGCCCCCGGCCGCGCTCACCGCCGGCTGCAGCCGCCGCCACACGGCAATGGCAATGTTCTCGGTGGTGGGAATCGCGCGGGCAAACTCGGGTACTTCCAGGTTCAGGTGGCGATGGTCGTAGACCGCGAGCACCTCCCGCTCGATCACATCCTTGAGCCACTTGAGATCGACCACAAACCCGGTCACTGGGTCGGGCTCGCCGGCCACCGTCACTTCGAGCGTGTAGTTGTGCCCGTGTCCGTTGCGGTTGGCGCACTTGCCAAATACCTGCTCGTTCCGGGCCGCGGACCAGGTTTCGTTCCAGTAGTAATGGGATGCCGAAAACGTCGCCCGACGCGTCAAAAAAACCATGCCTCTCCCTCAACGACTATGCCGAGCCACAGATTACAGGATGCCGAAAACCCAGCTCCGGCTTCATACAATCAAGGCATTCTTGCGTCGCAGCCAATACCGGGCCCCTGAAAATTCGCCTACAGTCAATAAGAGTGTTCACCCGGCCAAGAGTTACTGCGGGGAATAGATACCGCGCGCATTGCGACTGATTGCAGGCTTTCCCGGCTCTGCCGCCGACGCCCCACAATCCATCTCAGGTTCCGTAGTTCCGCCCCTTCCAGCTTACCCGTTTCAGCACCCGATGCTGAAACCAGCTCCGGTAGAGCAGCAGCACGAACAGCGGCAGTCCCAGCGGCGCCAGCAGGCAGTCTACAAAGGGAAAGTTTGACTTGGCCACGCGGGCGTAGAAGCGCACCAGGGTCCGCACCCAGAGCAGTGCCAGAATCCAGCCCGCACCCAGCCACGCCAGCGAGCGCGCGGCCAGCCTGGCGTTCCACAGCTCGACGGCCAGAATGGGCAGCGCAAAGAGCAACAGGAAATCGAGCGCGCGCCACAGCGCCAGCAGCAGCGCATTATTAAACAACAGCGCGAGGTTCTTGCTCCATCCCTCGACCATTGCGGCCGTTGAGCGGTACATGCGCGTGGAAACCGCATCCGCCGCGTAGCGAAAGCGCAGTCCTACCCTGCGCCGCTTGGCGGTAAAGGCCAGCTCCACGTCCTCCAGCACCTTGCCGGCCACGGTTGCATGGCCGCCCAGCCGCCGGTACGCCTCGCGCTCCACCAGCAGAAACTGCCCGTTGGCCGCGGCGATGCGCTGCGCCGGGTCCGATACCTTGGTGGGCGGATACGCCAGCGCCAGCTCGCTGAAGACCAGCGGCATCAGCGTCCGCTGCGCCAGTCCGCTCACCACCTGTCGCGGTGAGTAGCTCAGCATCCCCACCTTGTGCCGCTCGGCCTCGTGAATAGCCCGCCGCAGGTCGCCGGGCTCGTGCACCGTATCGGCGTCAGTAAACAGCAGCCAGCGCCCGCGGGCACGGCGCGCCGCCGTCCACACGGCGTTGGCCTTGCCGGTCCAGCCAGGCTCGAGTCTGCCCGTCTCGATCACCGTTACGCCGGCAAAACGGCGTGCGATCTCTTTCGTCCGGTCAGTCGAGTGGTCATTGACCACCACCAGCTCCCAGGCCCTGCCCAGCTCGAATATCTCTTCTGACTGCCTCACCAGCGACTCGAGGCACGCGCCAAGGCATTCCTCTTCATTCCGCGCCGGCACAATCACCGTGAGCTCGATCAGCTCCGCCGGCTCGGGCTGGTCAAACACCGTACCTGCCACCGTGCCCGCCATGGCCGCGCGCTCCCGCCAGTCCAGCCGCGCAGCGCCCGGCTCGGCAGGCTCGTCCGAAAGCCCTAGCACCGGCTTCCAGCCGCTCGCGCCGTCTCCTGTTGTCTCTTTGCCCATGGCCTTCCAGCGCGGAAAGGTTTCTTTCCGCTCTCTCGCTCCGTATTATAAGGATGTGCAGTATTCGCGGCTCCTGATCCTCCTGCTTGCCCTTCCGCTGACCTTGCTTTCGGCCTGCAACCGCGGCGCGCATCCTGCGCAGCTCAACACGCCCGCGCCGGACTTTACTGTCTCTGACGGCGCCAGCACCATCCATCTTGCCAGCTATCGCGGCCATCCCGTGCTGTTGAACTTCTGGTGGAGTCAGTGCGCGCCCTGCATCGAGGAGCTGCCATCGCTGCTCCAGCTTCACCGCGACATGCCTAACCTGGTCATCCTCGCCGTGAGCATCGACGACGATCCCACCGCCTACTCCACCTTCATCGCGCGCCACCACGTGAACCTGATCACCGTTCGCGACCCCAGCCAGTCGGCACCCAGGCTCTTCCACACCGACATGTGGCCCGAGACCTATGCCATCAACGAGAAGGGCTACATCAGGCGCAAATTCGTGGGCGCGCAGGATTGGTCCAACCCCGAAATCCGCGCATTTCTCAAGAATCTGTAGCATGTCGCGCCGCCAGCGGCCGCAGCGCGCATCCTGATAAGATGAAGCCATGACCACGGTGGAAATTCTCTACCGCTACGCCGCGTTTCCCACTGAACAAGTGGCGCTTGCACTGGCGCGCACACGCGACGTCTACGGCATTCGCCGCGTGGAGCTTGACCGCAAGACGCACACGCTGCGCGTCGAGTTCGACGCAACCCGGCTCAACGCCGCCATGGTGACGCAGCTTGTCACCCTGGCTGGCCTGGAGATCGCCGAAGAACTCCCGCTCATCGCACCGCCCGCGCCGCAGCCCGCACCGGTTCCGGCTGCGCCATAGCTGCATTGCGCCATGGCCGGAAGCCTGTTAATCTGAAAGGAGTTCCTTGAGCGGAAGCCACAGGGTTGCGCCCGTAGCTCAGCTGGATAGAGCGACTGACTACGAATCAGTAGGCCGGGAGTTCGAATCTCTCCGGGCGCACCATTCCCCAGTTTTATCCCTTCTGGCCTGCGCCAGGACGATAATGTTCCTGGTTTCTGGATAAATGAACAAAACGACGAAGAATTGGAGCACCATCATTGCCGCGAAAAGATAAAAGGAAGAGCCCTGGAATAAGCGGCAACAGCGGGGAAGGCAGCAAGCGGTGAATTGTATCTTCGCGGTTGAGAGGCAGGTGAGCCGGTACAGAGAGACTCTTCGCTGGTTGTGTGAGCCTCCTTTTGAGACTCACACCGGATCGTCTCTCCTCAGCCTGCAATCTCCTTCAGATCTGCGCGCGTATTTTCATAGCTAAGGTTGTATTGGACCAATTGCGGATCAGGCTCGATGCCCCAGTGCCGGCATGCCGCACGATAAACCTCCGGCCACCAATTGCGATGCTCCGTCAAGCCGTCGTCTTTCCACTTCTTCCAGTCAACCAGAATCTTCGACCAAGCCGCGTCGCCAAAGGCCATGGCCTCAGCCTGGGAACCGATCTCGGGAACGATCCACTTTCTCCCGATCCTGGCGTGCAACACCTCATCGGCCCAATCGTAGTCCTGGATCATGGATGTAAGAGAATCGGCGGTAGCCAGTGCGACTTCCCACTCATATTCCTTGCCAGTCGTCTTTGGCATCAGGCCCTGCTCAATCGTATAGAGAACCGCATGGCGTTCTTTGGTCGATAGCTTCGTGTTCAAACCAAGCGACCAGGTGAAGTTGAACGGAATCGAGGACCAGTCGATGCCGAGATGAACAAAGCCGATCTCGCCCATCATGGCATGGCGTGCCTCATCCCATAATTGGCGCGTCATGTCACGGTCGTATTCCCAGGGCTTATCGTCATTCTCCGCGATGATGCTCGCCATCATCTCAGGCACATCGATTTCACGCATGCGCTTGAAATAGAGCATGATGGTCTTGGGAAGCGGCTTGATGCCGGTGTTAAATAACATGGCCTCAGCATTTACGCCCATGTTATAGGGATCCTTAAATCGTTCATCGCGTACCGGGACAGGATCGTACTTATAAGGGACTGAAGAAAACTGGCGGTCAATGCGTTCCCCGCTCGGTTCACGCGTGCCATCGAGATCGCCGGCGGCTGCCAATAAGCGGCTGAGAGTGTCAAGCCACCCTTTCAACTCAGCGCGTTTCTGCTCGCTAACCAGGCAACGCACGGCCTGCTGGCCGTACTCGCGAATATCCTGGACCTCGACAAGTGTCAAGCGGCAGATGCGCCAGGTGGGGTGATCAAACAGCTTATTCGTATCTGCCATCAAGTGCTCCAAAGCACGAACGAGTGCCGGAACGGCCTGCTCGTACAGGCCGAGCAATAGCGCTTCAACCGCGGGAGCGCACAGGATCTCGTCAAAGAAGAGATCGACCGAGGCATCTGGCGAGGTGTCGAGTCCGTGAGGAGGCTGCCTCATTTCTCGAACGCGAGCGGCAAATTCACCCACGTGCTCCACACAGTAGTGTGAATGCAGGCTGAAGGCCATCTTCAGCTCATAAATGGGCATACTTGTGATGCGTGAAACAAAGATGCGATGCAGGCGTCTCAGAGACCAGTGCAGGCGCTTTAACCTGCGCACAGACTCAGAAACAGTCATCCCTGTCGTACAAGCCGCATGCATCGTCTCAAGACCAGCAAGCGGCGGAAGTCCGGCGTAGCCCGCATAGTTATCAATCGAAACGTGGCCTGCATGTGCATCAGCGCTGGGTGTCATAATGGGACCTCCATTTGAAAAACGCGATTCGAACCCTGAGCCAGTTTAAGCAATCCAAAACGGCAATATCCTGCCGATCATTAACTACAATATGTACTCTATCGATCTAATTTTTCGAATTGCGCCCGTTGGCATTGACCACGGATTCTTGTTTTCCCTCCCCTATTCGAACGGTACAGGCTATCCAGCAACTGGGAGGACTTCCTGGTCAATGAGCATTCTGGAACGGAATCCTGCGCTTTACCTCAACCGTAATCTTGCGATATCTTTCCCAGTCTAGCGCTTGCTCCCAGGATCCTGCCAAGTTTCTGACGGCATGGATGAAGTGCCTGATGCCAAAGTCATGCGCTCTTCGGTGGTTACGGGAATCTGTGGTTAATCCTGGATGGCTTGCCAAGATCTCTCCCAGGATACGGGAATCGTGGAATCACCGTCCCGTCCCCCGCCCAGCGCCAATAATGCACATAGCCCCGAGCAGACCGGAAGCAGGCCTAATCCCCAGAACACCGGTCGGTAGGAGTAATGATCGATCACAATTTCCGCAAGCAGAGTTGCCAGCATTCCTCCCAGTCCTGATGCTGCTCCAGAGAATCCTACAGTCGTTGCTATCGCGCTGAGTGGAAAAACTCCCGCTTCGTCTTCGTTCGCTTCTTCTACAACGGTTTGTCATCTCACTATTGATCCAGATTTACTGAAAAGGCACAACCCGATCAGTGAGAATCTATGCCTTATCTTCAACACGAGATGTAGCCGAGTTCCCAACGCCGAGGATGACCGTTCGTCCTTAAGCGAACTTGCCCGTTCCGTTCTAGGAACTTGTTGAAATAGGCACCTTCAGTCGTCCTGTTGAGGAGCTGCTCCGTCCATAAGGCCTGCGCGGAGGCGAGCGGGTTCAGGACGGGATGTTCAGCTATGTTTCTCTGGAGCAGCGTGTACCACAGGATCATCCTTTGCGTGCGGTTCGCAAGCTGACTGACGGCGTGCTTCGGTCGTTGGATGCGGAG
>JASHPJ010000104.1 GCA_030038195.1 Acidobacteriaceae bacterium | reverse complement strand
CCGATTCCTTTAGAACAGCAGAAGGCGTGTTTTCCCGAGAGACCGTGACCAGACAGTCCGAAGTCTCCTCGGCAGAGGTTCCGAGCCCGGGAGGAATCTATCATGACGCGAATTTTGCGGGTTGAGTATTGGGGGCTGGCTTTCGCCAGCGTGTTGGTGTTAACCTTGGGCGCGGCGGCACAGGTCAAACCAGACCTGTACGCCGGGCTCAGGTGGCGTAACGTCGGGCCTTTCCGCGGCGGTCGCATAGCCTCCGTCGCCGGAGTCATCAGCCAGGCCGGTGTGTTCTACTTCGGCACGCCCCAGGGCGGCATCTGGAAAACCACCAGCGCCGGCGTCACCTGGTTTCCCATCTTCGACCAGGTGAAGAGCGTGGATAGCGTCGGTGCCATCCAAGTCGCTCCCTCCAACCCCGACATCGTTTATGCCGGTGCCGGCGACCCCCTTGGTGGCAGCCTCGGCAACGGCATGTGGAAATCCACCGACGCAGGCAAGACCTGGCAGCATATCGGTCTGGATGGCACCGTAATGATCGACGGCATCTTGGTCGATCCCACCGATCCAAACCTGGTGATCGTCTCCGCCCACGGCGATGTCAACCACCACGGCGGCGGTATCTACCGCTCCACCGATGGCGGCCAGACTTGGGCCAACGTCCTCAAGCCCGCCGGCTACGAGGGCACACGCGAAGTGGAGTACGTATACGACGACCCCAGCGTCATGCTGGCCGACACGCAGGGTACCGGCAGCGGTTTCTTCGCCGCCAACGTGTTCGTTGGCGGTTTCTTCGCCGGCGGCCCGCAGCCAAAGGAGGCCATGCCGCCGCTGGTGTTCAAGTCCACCGACGAAGGCCTGACCTGGACACCGATCAAGATTCCGCCCTTCCAGGGCCGCGTCGCCGTGGCGATCGGCACGCACACCAATGGCCAGCGCATCTACATCCTCGGCGACGACATCGAAAACGGCTCGGGCCTGTTCCGCTCCGACGACGGCGGTGCCACTTGGAAGCACATGGCGGGCAACGACACCCGCCTCGCCAACGGTGCTGCCTATCGTCGCAGCGTCTTCGTGGATTCGCAGAACCCTGACGTCGTCTACGTCGCCAGCAAGGCCCTGTACCGGTCCACCGACGGCGGCGTCACCTTTCACGCCTTCAAAGGCGCGCCCGGCGGCGAGGATTACCACAAGCTCTGGATCGATCCTACCAACGGGAAGTGCATGGTGGTCGGCACCGATCAGGGTGCTAGCGTCACCCTCGACGGAGGAAACACCTGGAGCCTCTGGTACACCGAGCCCATCTCGCAGCTCTACCACATCGCCACCGACAGCCAGTATCCCTACTGGATCATGGCTTCGCAGCAGGACACCGGCGCGGTGATGATCAGCAGCCGCGGCACCTGGGGTCAGGTTAATTTCACCGACTGGAGCCCGCTGCCCTCAGCCGAAACCGGCACCATTACGCCCGATCCCCGAAACCCCCACATCCTCTATGGCGTCGGCTATGGCGGTGCCGGCGGCGGCAGCGGCTTGATCAAGATCGATATGTCGACCGGGCAGTGGGAAAACGTTGCACCCAACTTCGGCGCCGATGCCACCAAGTATCGCGCCAGTATCGAGTTTCAGAAGAAGTTCGACACCTCCTTCGATCCCAGCGCGCTATACGTTGCGTACCAGTGCCTGCTGGTCTCGCGGGACGGTGCCCATTCCTGGAAAGCCTTCAGTCCCGACCTTACCACGGCCAAGGGTGCGCCCGAGGTGGCCTGCGGCACGCCTCTGCGGCCGGGGCCAGCGCCGCCGCGGAGCGGCGGCCCCTTGGGCCCCGTCGGACCCGTTATCAACGACTTCTCCATCTCCAAGGTCAAGCGCGGTGTGGTCTGGACCGTGAGCAGCAACGGCCAGATCTACAACACCATGGATGGCGGCATGCACTGGAACAACGTCAGCAACATCATCGACGTGCCACCCCACACCAACTTCGACACCATCGAAGCCGGCGACGACGTCAATACCGCCTACGTCGTCGGCCGCATCGGCGGCCTGCTCGGCCACGCTCCCCCTGTCGAGCCGCCCGCCAATCAGGACGGCGACGTGCCGCTCATCTGGCGCACCACCGACGGCGGCAACACTTGGACGAGCATCGTCAATGGATTGCCCAGCGACGAGCGCACGGGAAGCTGGGTGAACATTCTGCGGGCCGATCCCGAGCAGCCCGGACTGCTCTTCGTGGGGACAGAGACGACGGTCTACGTCAGCTTCGACAACGGAAATCACTGGCAGTCGTTGCGCCAGAATCTGCCCAGCACCTCCATCCGCGACCTCGTCATCCACACTGATTACCATATGAATGACCTAGTCATCGGCACTTACGGCCGCGGCTTCTGGATTCTCGACGACATCACGCCGCTGCGCCAGATCGCCGCCGACGCCAACGCCATCAGCTCTTCGTCCGTCTATCTGTTTAAGCCCGAGGAGGCCATTCGCGCGCGTATCAACAGCAACTGGGATCAGCCCATCTCAATCGAAGTACCCCATGCTCCCAATCCGCCTTATGGCGTGATCGTGGATTATTACCTCAGCCATCAGCCCAATGGGCCGATTCAGCTCCAGGTTTTCGACTCCGACGGCAAGCTCGTGCGCACCATGTCAAGCACGTTGCCGCCACCCATCGAGGGCCAAGAATATCCCCGCTACTGGCTAGCCTCGCCGCAGTCGCGCGCCCTCACCACTGATGTCGGGCTGAACCGCGTCAACTGGGACCTGCACTATGACGACCCGCCCGCCTTCCGGCACGACCTCGAAGGGCAGATGAACACGGTGGCGGGTGCCACCACCCCGGGTCCGCACGGGCCGCAGGTGATTCCGGGGGTTTACACGCTGAAGCTGACTGTGGACGGACAGGTCTACACGCGTGACGTCACTGTCATGAACGACCCGCGCGTCGGGCAGAGCCCCGAACTGATGGCTGCTCTGCGCGCTCAGGACCGGCTTACCATGCTGGCATATCACGGCATGCAGCAGAGCTACGAAGGCAATCGCGAAGTGGACATGGTCAAGGCACAGCTTGCGTCGCTGATGCAAAGCAATCTGCCCGGCGACGTCGCCGCGCAGGCCAAGGTGCTGGATGCCAGCCTGACCAAGATTGAGGGCGAAATGCCGTCCGGCGGCCCGGGCTCCTTCTTCCGCCGTCCCGTCCCCAAGACTGGTGAGCTGCAGTCCTTCCTCACGCTGAACAACGACTACAGCACTATGGTCAGCATGACGCAGGTTGGCCTGGACATGGCACCCACGCCGACGCAGGTCGCCACTTGGGAGAACAACTGCCGCAACTACAACCGCACGGTAGAGGCCTGGAAGGCGGCGCAGAATCAGATCGCCGACCTCAACGTCTTGCTGGGCAAAAACCACCTGCAGGAGCTTAACGTCGCGCCGATCAAGCTCGCCGACGCGTCGTGCGGATTTAAGGCCGGTTCAAACTAACGCTGCTCCGGCGACGGCATCAAACTGCCGCCTGCCGACGGTCCCATTGCCGCTGTCCTTTCCCCAAGTCCATACATCCATGCATCTCGAGGTAAAGGTAGTTTTCCGTGTTCAGACCGCTCCTACGAAATTCCAGGGCAGCAGTTCCTCGAGTTCACGGGATTAAATCCGAACGGTCTCAGTGCGGCCTCACCGCAATACCCATGATTTCGTATCGCCCCCCGGACAGCAGCTTCGACACACCGACAAACGCTCTTGCTGGATACTTTCCATGGAAGTACGTCCTGTACACGCGGTTGAAGGTGTCGTAGCTTGCGAGGTCGGTGCAGAAGACTTGGACGGACACGAGATCGTCCATGGTCATCCCGGACTGCTCCACAACGCCTTTGATCCGATCCATGACCAACCGAGCTTCTTTCTCCGCGCTAACCGGTTTTTCGGCGTTTTCCGGGCCGACGCCAGTCGTTCCCGCGATGTAAAGCGTATTGCCGACAAGAACGCCGCTGCTGAAGGGAAGGTCCCGTTGAATAACGCTCTTCGATTCGAAATACCTGCGGTGCACCTGCTGCGCTGAACACGCAAGGGACGACACCACAGCCACTAGAAGCACAAGAAGCGGGCGAGTTCTCAAGCGAACCTCCGTCTGCGGAATGAATTGCGCCTAATTCTAATCCCGCATTAACAACTTTGTCAAAATGCGTTTGACAACCTGAATTGGCCCACGTTTGATACTTTCATTTGGCCCACCCCTGGGTCGTGAATTTCCTCATTCTCCGCTCCCGGTTAGAAGCCGGGATGGAGTTGCGAGGGGAAGGGTCGGCGTCTGAGACCTTTCCCCCGCCCCACTTGTGGAGAAGCCCAACGTCCTTCTTACGAAGTTTTCTTCTTCTGCCGTCCCTCCACGGTGCGACGGAAGCGATGCGATTCCGTCCCGGTCTCGTGATGTGCGCACGATCGGTAATGCGATCCAGCAACGCCTTGCACAGTCGCGGGTTAGGAAATACCTGGGTCCATTCCGAGAACGGCAAGTTTGTCGTGACGATCAGCGTGGCGCGTTCGGCTCGCTCGGCGATCACCTGGAACAAAAACTCCGCGCCGATCTCCGCCAGCGGCACGTAGCCCACTTCATCGAGCGCAATCACGTCGTAGCGCATCCAGCGCGCCAGCACCCGCCGCACGCCGTGGTGCTGGCCGGCCTCCACCAGTTCGTTCACCAGATTCGCCGCCGTGGTAAGCGCACTCTCCGTTTCTGGCGGCACGCCGCCACGCACAGCCCCGTGGCCAGATGCGTTTTGCCTGTACCGCACTCCCCGATCAGCACCACCGGTTCGGCTCGCGTGATGTAGCCGCCTTCGGCCAACTCGCGAATTTTTGCTGCCGGAATTTACGGCGCCCGTGCGAACTCGAACTCCTCCGGAGTTTTCATCCGCGGCAGCTTGGCGTCGTGCAGCCGGTGCGCAATGGCGTGCCGGTCGCGTTCCTCACTCTCCATCGCCAGCAGTGCTTCCAGATAACTGATGTGGCCGCGATTTTCTTTCACCGCTTGCTCGGCCAGACGCACGAAGTTCGCCGCAATCACGGGAACCTTTACCGCCTTGCAATGCTGCCGCACCGAAGCGTGCTCCAAAGCTTAACTCGCCCAGGCGAGCTTGCGCGGGCTGGCTCATGGCTGTACCGCCTCAAGCAAACCGTCGTACTCGGTGAGTGCAGGCAAAGGCCGCTCGTAGGTCCCAGTGCACCCATCTCGCGCATCGGCTTCTCCTGATGCGCCAGTTCGCCCGCGACCAGAGGATGCCGCACCGCTGCTGCGTCTGTGCATCCCAGAGTCAGCGCTTGCTCGACCGTTTTCTTCAGCGCCTCCCATCCGTGGCGTGGGCCCAGACGCAGCAGTTCGATCATCTCGCGCGTCCCCGCGTGCTTCCTGTGGCGCTCCCGCAAACTCTGCCGTAACTGATCGAAACTCTCCGGCCAGCGACCACGCTCTCTCCACTGCTGCAAGGGCGTTGATCCGGCCAGCGCACCCGGCTTCCGTTCCAGCACATCCAGGTAGTGCTCCAGATCGAGCACCGCCTGATGGCGGTCGAAGCTGCGCCCGTGGCGCGCCACACAGCGCTGCTCGTGCCACACTTCTACAAATGCGGGCAGCAACCGCACTTGCGTTTTACTCCCCGCTCGCAGCGGAACCGAGTAACGGTTGGTCCGCACTTTCACACAGCCCTGCCCATGCACCATTGGAAAACTGCTCTCCGCCAGCTTGAAGCCTTCACTCGCGAGCGGCAACAGATGCTCGCGTTCGATGCGCATCGCTTCGTCCACCGGCTGCGGCTTCCCGTGAATGCACCGTTGCTCATCCTGCGGGCAACACGTGCGCAAATACGCGTTCAACTCGGCCAGGTGTTTCACTTTCGGCACGGGCACCAGATGGTTCCGCCGAAAATAACCCACTTCGCCTTCCACGCCACCCTTCTCGTTGCCGCGTGCCGGGTTGCAAAACTCCGTCTGGAATCCCCAGTGTGAGCGAAAGGCGATCAGCCGGTTGGTCTCCTCGCGCTGATAGCCCCGTAAAATCTTCTTCACCGCGCTCTTCAGGTTGTCGTAACGCAGCCGCCGGAACACTCCGCCGAAATAGTGAAAGGCCCGCTCGTGCGCTTCCAGAAACGCCTGCTGCGTGGCATGAAAATACGCGGTGTGAAAGGCTCCGCCGCCGGCCATGCTGCGCATCGTGAAGAAGTGCGCGGTCTGGCGGCCCTCGTCGAAGTCCACCGTCGCTTCGTACCAATCCACCTGGCCTTTGCCGCCCCAGTCGTACCTCTGCGGCACGAAGTTCTCGTCAATGACGCGGATCCGAAGTCAGCTCTCGAAGCGGAATTTTTCTACCCCTTCATGCGGCTTCCGGACAAAATCATGCGTCTGGCTGCGACTGGGATTGTCGTCGTGCTGCGCGCGAAAGGCGATCCCGCAGCGTTGATGGGGCAGGCGCGCGCGGCCGTAGAGCAGCTCGATCCGCGTGATGTGATGTACAACGTTTCAACAATGCAAGCAGTCGTCGCTCGCTCATTCACGGCGCGGCGATTTACGATGATCTTGTTGGGCATTTTCGCCGCGCTGGCGCTCGCGCTTTCGTGCGTCGGAATCTATGGCGTAATTTCGTATCTCGTTGGGGCAGCGTACCCATGAGATTGGCGTCCGCATTGCACTCGGAGCGCAGACGGGCGACGTGCTGCGGCTGATTCTGGCGATGGTGCACGGATGGTACTCGCGGGAATCGGCGTCGGGTTTATCGGCGCGCTGGGGTTGACGCGATCGGTGGGTTCTTTACTGCGTACGGACTGCCCGCGGGGCATCGCCTGTTGCGACCGCATGGCGCAGCGTCTTAGGAGTAAAGTGAAACAGGTATAGAGCGGAGGCTTTGAACGGCTCCAGAAATTACAATTCTTATAGCTGTACCACGGAAAGGTCAGGAATACGTTCAAAATGACGAAGATTTTGTGTAACCACAGAAAAGCCCAACGACAGGGCTGTGGCCCCAATCAGCAAATCTCCTAAGGGGATAATCACCCCGCGGTTCTGTTGTTCTCCATCGATTCTGCCAGCCAATTTCGCTATCTCCTTGGTGTAAGGATACACGGCGAGGTCCGCCAGTAGCTCGTCGAGAAAGGCTTCTCGGCGAACGCGTACTTCTAGCGTTTGCGCCCTGTAGACGCCATGAACCAGTTCTGTGAGACCCACGGCAGAGAGCGCTGCTTCCTGATCGCCCGTCAGTTTCACTACGAATTCGATCAGCCGCTCTACAGTGTCTCTGCGCCGTTCGGCCGCAATCACCACACTAGAATCAAGAATCAATCCCATTCAAGAGGTTTAAGCGGTTCAGGATGGCTGCTGACGATTGTTGTGAGATCATGGGCAAAGTCCCCGTCGAGCGTTGCTGTTGAGCCATGCTCCCGTGCGAGACGAAGGGACTCGGAAAGGAGACGGACCAAAGGCTCCGCTGAACGGACAACAGCTATGGGACGAGAGTCGTGCTCAATGACGATCTCGGAGCCGGCACGAACGCGCTCAAGCAGCGAGCCAAAATTGCTCGCCGCTTCATCATCCGATATGTGTATTACGCTTTTTGCCATCTCAGTCGTCAGGGCTCGATGACAACCTTCGCTATTCGGTGGACCAGTTCGAGTTGCTGGGGAGTGCATTTATCGAGAAGAGATTCAACACGCTTCCGCATGTCTGGCACCTCCTCTTCTCTTTCGAGCATTAGCAAAGTGCTCGGTGCGACTCCCAACCCCTTCGCCATAGCCAGGATTGTGTCCAAGCTAGGAACCTTTTTGGCTCGCTCTACGTCACCCCAGTAATTCCCGGTGATGTCGCCACGCTCCGCGGCTCTCTCAAGGCTAAGTCTTGCGGCCTTCCTAAGCTTTCGGACTCGTTTTGCGAATAACGATCGATGTTTCAAACGGTCCTACCTCAGCCAACGATAGCGGGGAGTCGGCCACGTTTGAACAATCTGCAGAGTGTCTTTCCAGTGAGATATAAACTCTGGAGCGTTTGTTCCGAGGGTTGCTGATGCCTAAAGCGTTGCGTTAAAACTGCTGTGAACAGCAACTATCGCAAATCTACTCGTCAGACCCGAACTTAAAGATCGCCTGCAGGATCTCATGCACCAGTCGGATCTTATTGGGTTCGAACAGGTCAATCAGTGCTGCAACCTTTGTGCGTTCTTCGGAAGCCTTTACATCATCCTCAAAGGTCAAAAGTGTGCCAACTGCCATATGGAATGCGTCAGCAAATCCGTAAAGGGAATTCAGACAAGGCTCCTTTATGTTCCTTTCAACCTCGCCCCAAAATCCCGGGGACAAACCGGCACGCTCACTTGCCTGCTCGATAGTCAGATCAGCTGCGATCCGCAGACTTCGTAACCTATCCGCGAATTTCTGCTGGTGATTCTCGTGGGACATCGTCGCCAACGATAGAGGTTGGAGCCCCGTAATGACCAGATTCTATAGCGTTGATTAGACTTGACTATACAACTCTATATAGATATATATGTGGCTAAACAGATGCTGCAGAGTTGTATCTTCAGATTGCACTCCAAAGAGTGCAGCTTGGCGGAAGCGGAGGCGTGATTGGATTCCTCCGTAGTAGCTCGGTTTCCCGTGCTTCGGCAAGTAACGACGCCTTTGGCTGGGCACGACGTGCCGCAAGCTTCAACGGAAGTCTCCGATGAAAATCTAATCGCAGAAATCTGCGTTGGTAGTCGCGAAGCGCTGGCCCTGCTGTTCAATCGCTATGTCAAGGTCGTTCGCCATATTGGTCGAAGAATTCTACGCGACGATGCGGAGGCCGATGATCTCGTACAGGACCTGTTTCTTTTCCTTCAGCAGAAGTGTTCGATCTTTGATCGTGCGAAGGGCTCGGCAGGCTCTTGGATCGTCCAGATGACCTATCAGCGAGCAATTGAGCAGCGAAGGCGTTTGGCGATTCGGCAATTCTACAAACATCAGGACATACAAAGCAGTGCTAATCAGATGGTCGGTATTCCGACCATAGACCAGGATTATTCCCCGGAGGTGGTGTTTGGACGTAATGGTTTACAGAAGATCGTCGGCGTTCTGTCCAACGATCAACGTGAAATCTTGCGTCTATACTTCTTCGAGGGTTATACCCTGGCTGAAATTGGCATAAGACTAGGGCAGCCGTTGGGAAATATAAGACACCACTACTATCGTGCTCTCGACAAGTTGCGGCAGCAGATGTTTGGGCATAAGGTTCCGGGTAGCTGACGTGTATGACGCGGAACGGGAATAAACAAAAGGACGGAGGTTGGTCGGATGTGCGACCGCACGGCGAGTTCCTTGAACTTTGCGCGGTTTCGACCACGGGCGAGTTGACGCAGGATGAGCAAAACAAATTGCGAGAACACCTGGCGACATGCTTCGAATGCCGAGAGACCCTAAAGGAGTTCGAAGCAGCAGCCAATATCGCCGCGCCCCTTTTGTGCTTGGAACTAACTGCAGTCAATTCGCCCGAACAAGCTTCAGCGACTGCATCAACGCCAATCGTTGAAGCGTTTCCAGCCAGCGTGCTGGCCATGGAGAATTCCCAGTCAGGATCCAACTTGGCAGAGGAAAAAAAGGAGTCCATCCGTGCGCGCCGAAATGGCGTGTGCGGCGCACAGTTGAATTGGGCTTATGTCTGGATGCCCTTCGCAGCCGCCATCCTGCTTACGGCGGCGTTGGGAATCTATTCGTATCAAGCGGGGAGGCGTCATGCTTCTCAGGTGATTCACACTACACCGGTTCGCGCTGACGGAAAACTGGATGCTCTCGAACAGCAATTGAGCGATGCGAGCCACGACCGCGAGGTCTTGAAGGGACAACTCGCCGAACAGGATCAGACGATTCGAGACCTACGGCGGCGTATAACGACCGAATCCGCGGCACTGAACAACGCGAAAAATGCCCAGGCCAATCTCGAGCACTCCCTCCAAGATGCATTGAGCCAAAAACAACAAATGGCCCAGCAACAAAGCAGCGCCACGCAAAGTCTCGATGCTGCTCAAGCATCCCTCCGTAAAATGCAGGCGCAACTGGATTCAATGCAACAACAGCGGGATCAAGACGGATTGCTCGATGCGAGCCTGGAAGCACAGATCAAAGACTTGAACGTTCAGCTTAGACAGAGCGAGCAGACCATTGGCAAGCAGCAAGATCTGCTCGCCGATGACCGGGATATTCGGGATTTGATGGGAGCGCGCGACCTTTATATTGCCGAAGTCTACGACGTGGCTCGCGATGGCGCTACGCAGAAACCCTACGGCCGTGTCTTCTACACGAAAGGAAAATCTCTCATCTTCTACGCCTATGACCTGGATCAGCAGCCGGGCGTCAAGAATGCAAGCACTTTCCAAGCTTGGGGGCAAAGCGGTCCCGACCGGCAGCAAGTGCTGAATCTTGGCATCTTCTACCAAGACAGCACGGCCAAGAAACGGTGGGTGCTGAAGTTCGACGACCCCCACGCCCTTGAAGAGATCAATGCGGTTTTCGTGACGGTTGAGCCGCATGGTGGAAGCCATAAGCCGAGCGGGAAACGCTTGCTCTTTGCCTCGCTAAGGATTGAGCCAAACCATCCGTAGCTAATGGTCCCGACGCCTGTCATCAAATTGCTGCGAACCTTTCGATCAAGTAGCGTGGTACAACTAGGAATTCTCCTGCGTAGGTCGAGAGAGCTTCTCGTAAATCCTCGATCACAGGAGAGCCAACGTGCGACTCCGTCAGATTGTCTTTCTTGGATTTCTCAGCCTGCTAGTCATTACTCGTGTTATTGCGCAATCTCCGAACGGAACGATCAGCGGGCTCATTGTCGATCCCTCTGGCGCGGTGATTGTCGGCGCGGACATCCTGATTGCCAATGACGCCACGGGCGTGCAGTATTCGGCCAGGGCCAACGGAGACGGAATCTACTTGGTGTCAAACCTTCCGCCAGGTAC
This sequence comes from Acidobacteriaceae bacterium, assembly GCA_030038195.1. GTDB lineage: Bacteria > Acidobacteriota > Terriglobia > Terriglobales > Acidobacteriaceae > Telmatobacter. The sequence goes on along the minus strand of JASHPJ010000104.1, from coordinate 1,717 downwards.
CTACCGTCTTCAAGTATCCAAGATTGGCTTCAAGACGCTCATCAAACCGGACATTGTTCTAAACGTCCAGGACGCCCTAGCTATTAATTTCACGCTCCCGATCGGTGCGACTTCTGAGATCGTTACCGTGGTGGGTGGTACACCCCTTATAGACACGGAGTCTCCCGCTGTCAGTACAGTTGTGGACGATACCTACGTTCAAAACATGCCGCTTAACGGTCGCAGCTTCCAGGATTTAATTCTGCTTACTCCCGGTACAGTCACTCAGAATCCTCAGGTCAACACGGAATCGACGAGCGCCGGCCTCGGTTCGGGTGGCGAGTTCAGCGTGAATGGCCAGCGGCCCGAATCGAACTACTATACCGTGGACGGAGTGAGCGCGAACCTGGGGACGTCTGCAGGCATAGGGTCCATGGAAGGTGCTGGTCCAAGCGGTTCCGTTCCCTCAGCTACAGCTCTAGGAACCACGCAGGCGCTCGTTTCAGTGGATGATTTGGAGGAGTTCCGCGTACAGAGTTCTAGTTATTCTGCGGAATACGGCCGTAATCCTGGAGGCCAATTCGCATTCGAAACAAAATCTGGCACGAATCAGTGGCATGGAACTGCCTATGATTATGTGCGGAATGGAGTCTTCGATGCGCCGGATTGGTTCAATGACTACTTCGGGGTGCAGGAACCAGCGCTAAGACAGAACGATTTTGGAGGGACACTTGGTGGTCCTGTGGAGATTCCTCACATCTACGATGGTAAGGACAGGACGTTCTTCTTCGTCTCGTACGAAGGGCTGCGTTTGGTAAATCCCCAATCCGCCACAGTGAACTATGTTCCTGACGCAACTGTGCGGGCAAACGCGCCTGGACTGCTACGTCAAGTTATGAGTGCTTTTCCAGTTCCCAACGGGCCAGATGTTGGCAATGGGATAGCACAGTTCATTGGGAGCTGGTCGAATTCGAGCTCTCTAAATTCCACGAGCGTGCGGCTGGATCATGTCCTGAACGATAAACTGAAAGTGTTCTTTCGGTTCAGCGATACACCGTCCCGCACAGCGAGTCGCGGAACAGCCTACTATCAAACACCCTCGGAGTATGACAGTCTGCGGTACGACTCGCATACTTACACAACCGGAGCAAGTGCCTTGCTTACGTCTCGAATGAGCAACGAGGTTCGGTTCAATTACAGCTCGAATCAAGTCCACGATCCTCAGATCATCAACAGCTTTGGTGGGAACAGTCCTGTCGATCTGGCAAGCCTTTCCGGACTTGGTCCCCAAGCAGCGCCGAGCGTCAGCCTGTTGTACGGTGGATACGATGTTTCGATTCAACAGTACCTGCAGTCAGCAATCCAGAAGCAGTGGAACTTGGTGGACATGATCGACCTATCGCTGGGTCGCCACCAGCTCAAATTCGGCGTGGATTACCGCAGATTGGCTTCAGCTGCCATCCCATTTGGTCCGACCGCTTCGTACTATTATCTCAGCGAGTCTGACATACAAGCGAATAGCGCATTAGCGATTACCGAGAGCTTCGCCGCAGCTTACCCTTTATACACAAACCTCTCGTTATTTATACAAGACACCTGGAAAACATCGCCGCGTCTGACTCTCTCGTACGGGTTGCGCTGGGAAGTCAACCCGGCCCCCGGAGTGACGCAGGGGCTCAAGCCCTACACAATCACTGGGGCCGGCCCCGGAACATGGACCTTGGCGCCGGAAGGCACA
>JASHPJ010000103.1 GCA_030038195.1 Acidobacteriaceae bacterium | reverse complement strand
CTCCGCATCCAACGACCGAAGCACGCCGTCAGTCAGCTTGCGAACCGCACGCAAAGGATGATCCTGTGGTACACGCTGCTCCAGAGAAACATAGCTGAACATCCCGTCCTGAACCCGCTCGCCTCCGCGCAGGCCTTATGGACGGAGCAGCTCCTCAACAGGACGACTGAAGGTGCCTATTTCAACAAGTTCCTAGAGCGGCGTTAACCCTCCTGCGCCGGGTCATCTTCACTCCCATAGCGCGTCAGGAACTCATCGACGCGCAGGACTGGTATGAGAAGGAATCGTCCGGACTAGGCCGTCACTTCCGCGTGGCTGTCGAAGCTCTAGTTGACCGCATCGCCTCCAATCCCAGCCAATTTCCTGCTATCTACAAAAACATCCGCCGCGCCCTGTTGCGGCGTTTTCCTTACGCGCTGATGTTCGTTACCGAATCCGACGGCAGCCTGACTATCGTTGCCTACTTTCACAGCAGCCGCGATCCGGCTCGCTGGCGACGGCGCATGTGAAAACGCTGTTAAAACCCCAAAGCGCAACGTGTAGCCCGGCACATGGACCGGCCACTATTCAGGGTTTAGTATGAACTCCGATGAAAAACCTCACTCGCCGCCGTTTTCTTTCCACCAGTGCATTCGCCCTCGCCGCAACCCGCCTGCACGCGCAGGGTCCATTGGCCACGCCAGTCACGCTCAAGCTGCCGGCTGAGGCCGGCGGCGCGCAGATGCCGGCCGACTTTGTCGGGCTCTCCTACGAGGTGCAGCAGCTCTCTGACCCAGGCTTCTTTTCGGCGTCGAATCAGGGCCTGGTCGAGCAGTTTCGAAAATTATCTTCGAACGGCGTGCTGCGTCTGGGCGGCAACACCAGCGAGTTCGCCTACTGGAAGCCCACGCCCGGCTCGCCCGAGCCTGAGCATCCCAAGACCCGCGAAGTCGTCGGCGAGCCCAAGCCCGAGTACTACGCCGTCACCGAAGAAGCGGTGCGCAACTTGGCCGGATTCCTCAAAGCCACCGGCTGGAGCTGCCTCTACGGCATCGGCATGGGCACCAACACGCCCGAGCGCGCCGCGGCCGAAGCCGAGTTCGCCGCCAAAATCCTGGGCGTGAGCCTCAAGTACTTCCAGATCGGCAACGAGGTCGATCTCTTCGGCCGGCATCTGCGCGACCCGAAGACCTGGTCCGCAAAGACCTACCTCGACGAGTGGCTCACGCTGGCCCGCGCCATCACCGCGCGCGTGCCCGACGCCCAGTTCGGCCTGCCCGATGTCGCCTCCAACGTGGGCTGGCTCACCGAGATCGCTGCGACGTGGCCCTCTATCGAGAATCCGCCGCGCGTGACTACCCTCACGCACCATCACTACTTCGGCGGCCCGGCCACCAATCCCGAAGTGAATATTCCCAACCTGCTGAGTCCCGCCGCCATGGCCAAGGTGCAGAAGACCGCGGACACGGCCACGGCTGCGGCCGGCAAGATGAACGTGCGCGTGCGCATGACCGAGGGAAACACCTGCTATCGCGGCGGCAAGCCCGGTGTCTCCGACGTCTTCGCGGCAGCGCTGTGGGCCGCCGACTACTCGCTGCTGTTGGCCAGCAACAACTACGCGGGCATCAATCTGCACGGCGGCACCGGCAACTCGGTGGCCAATTCGGTGGGCGGATTCCTCCCCGGCGATATGATGCTCAAGGAGCAGGGAGCCACACCGGAGCAGATCGCCACGCATCCGCACCCGTTCTATACGCCCATTGCCACCTTCGGAAACCAGTACGCGCTGCAGCCGGTAGCCTACGGGCTCAAATTCGCCGGATCGCTGAGCGGAGGGTCGTTCTTCCAGGCCGATCTCTCGGCTGAGTTGCAGGCGGCGGGCATCGATGCCTCGGCTTACGCGGCCAAACTGCCTGGCGGGCACACCTCGGTCATCGTGCTCAACAAGGATGCAGCGAAAGACCTCGAACTGACGTTGGACTTCGGAGCAGCAGTGGGAAAAGTGGAAATCGAAGCCCTCCACGCGCCAGCGCTCGACAGCCGCGAGGCCTACATCGCACGGCTGGACAAGACCGGCCATCTCCGGCATGGGCAATACAGACTGAAGGTTCCCCACGCGAGCGGGGTGCGCGTGACGGTGGCATAAAGCCGGCGTGACCGAACCAGAGCTTTCCTAAAATAGCTTTTTCCTTAGAATCTGTCCAAAAACTCACCTGGGTAAGGCAAGAGCTTTGAAAGGGCACGACTCCAAGCCTGCCCTTTCAAAACATCAAGCTTTTGGACAGATTCTTAGAGCTACCAGGCGCATCCATTCCCACTGCACGCGAGTTGGGGAACTGCTCTAAGATGGGCATGTACGTGCCTGCTTCACCGGCCTGAACGACAATCGTGGAAAACGGAGATTCCTGCCTTGATGAGCAAACGGGTTTCGCTCCAACTGGTGCTTGTGTGGCCGCTCCTGCTGTGTGCGGCCGTGTTCTCTTCGCCCTCCCATGTGGCTGCGCAGGGCGCGCCCGCCGCTGAGAGCGTAACCCGCGCCACGCTGGCCAACGGCGCGCGTGTGGTCATCATCCGCAGCACGCTGGCGCCGGTGGTCACGGTCGAGGCGAATTTCATCGTGGGCGGCAACGAAACGCCGGACGGCTTCCCCGGCATGGCCCACGCGCAGGAGCACATGGCCTTTCGCGGATGCGCGGGCATGACCGCGGACCAGACGGCGGCCATCTACGCGCTGCTGGGCGGCGAAAACAACGCTGACACGCAGCAGCACATCACGCAGTATTTCGCCACCGTGCCCGCGGCAGACGTGGACGTAGCGCTGGAGGCGCAGGCTACATGCGTCAAGGGCGTGGACGACTCGCAGGAGGAGTGGGACAAGGAGCGTGGCGCCATCGAGCAGGAGGTGCAGCGCGACCTTTCTAATCCGACTTACAAGTTCTTTGCGCAGATGAACAGCGCCATGTTTCCAGGCACGCCGTATGCGCACGATCCGCTGGGCACGAAGGCGTCGTTTGACGCCACTACCGGCACTATGCTCAAGGAGTTTTACGACAAGTGGTACTCGCCCTCGAACCTGATCCTGGTGGTGGTGGGCGACGTCGATCCCGCCGCCACGCTGGCCAAGATCAAGAGCCTCTTCAGCGATATTCCGAGCCATCCGCTGCCCAGCCGGCCGGAGATTGATCTCAAGCCCTTCACCTCGCAGACCCTGGCGATCGACAGTAACCTGCCCTATGTGCTGGGCTTCATCTCGTATCGGCTCCCCGGCACCGATTCGGTGGACTACGCGGCCGCGCAGATTCTTTCCGACGTGCTGGGCAGCCAGCGCGCCGATCTCTACGGCATGGTTCCGGCGGGCAAAGCTCTGGCTACCGAGTTCGCCATGGCGGAGGCGTATCGCAAGGCGAGCGTGGGCTTCGGCGTGGTGGCGCTGCCGGCCAGCGCGGATGCAACGTCGGCCATCGGCGAGATGCGGCAGATTTTTACCAGGTACGCAACCGATGGCGTGCCCGCCGACCTGGTGGACGCGGCCAAGCGCAGCGAGATTGCGCAGGCCGAGTTCCAGCGCAACTCGATTCCGGGGCTGGCCGAAGTCTGGTCTGACGCGCTGGCCAATGAGGGACGCAACTCTCCCGAAGAGGATATCGACGCCATTCGCAAGGTGACGCTGGCTGACGTGAACCGCGTGGCCAAGGAGTATCTGCTCAACGTGAGCACCATTACCGCAATCCTGAAGCCGGTGAACGGCGGCGGACCGGTATCTCAAAAGGGATTCGGCGGCAGTGAGCAGGTGACCTCGTCGCCCACCAAGCCGGTGGTTTTGCCGGACTGGGCCAAGGGACCGCTGGAGCAGTTGCAGGCACCGGCCAAGGCCATCGAAGTATCAGACACCACGCTGCCCAACGGCATCCGGCTGATTGTGCGCACAGACAGGACCAGCCCCACGGTAACCGTGCTCGGATCGGTGAAGCACAACTCTGACCTGCAGGCGCCGGCGGGAAACGACGGCGTGGACGACGTGCTCGACCAGCTCTACTCCTATGGCACGCAGACGCTGGACCGGCTCGCCTTCCAGAAAGCGCTGGACGACATTGCCGCCAACGAGAGCGCGGGCTACAACTTTTCGCTCAGCGTTCTGAAGGAGTACTTCTCGCGCGGCGTGCAGTTGCTGGCTGACAACGAGCTGCATCCGGCGCTGCCCGGGCAGGCCTTCAAGATCACGCAGCAGCAGACGGCGCAGTTTGTGGCCGGGCAACTGCATAGCCCAGGCTACCTGACCTCGCGCGCGCTCACCCTGGGACTGGTTCCGGCCGGCGATCCCACGCTGCGCGAAACGACTCCGGCGACGGTGAGCAAGCTCACGCTGAACGACGTGAAGCAGTATCACGACGCCACCGTGCGGCCTGACCTGACCACGATCGTGGTTATCGGCGACGTGACCTCGGACGAAGCGAAGACGGTCATCGAGAAATGGTTCGGTGACTGGAAGGCGACCGGCCCCAAGCCCAACACCACGCTGCCGCCGGTGCCGGTGAACAAAGCTACGGCCTCAAACGTACCCGACCCTGAGGCGGTGCAGGACCAGGTTTCGCTGGCCGAACAGCTCAACCTCAACCGCTTCGATCCCGACTACTATCCTCTGCAGTTGGGCAATCACGTGCTGGGCGGCGGCTTTTACGCCACGCGGCTCTATCACGACCTGCGCCAGGTGAACGGATACGTCTACGGCGTGAGCGTAAGCCTGAACGCGACCAGGAGCCGGGCCAGCTACTCGGTGGACTACGGCTGCGATCCGCAGAACGTGTTGAAGGCGCGCGCGCTGATTGTGCGCGACCTGGAGCAGATGCGCACCGAGGACGTGTCGGAAAGCGAGTTGCACCAGGCTAAGGCGCTGCTGCTGCGCCAGATTCCGCTGAGCACGGCGAGTGAAGATGCCGTGGCCGGCGCGCTGCTGGCCCGCGCGCAGATGGGCCTGCCGCTGGATGAGCCGGTCACCGCCGCGCACAAGTATCTCGCGCTCACCGCGGACGATGTGCGCAAGGCCTTTGCAAGGCAGATCAGGACCGACAACCTGGTGCAGGTGGTGCGCGGACCGGCTCCACAGTAAGCTAGGATGGGGCACCCGCAATAAGCGGCGCAGATTGCGCCGCATCGCGTCCCGGAGGGACACAGGAAAATAGCCCAGGGGCAGTCCGCGAAGCGGACGCACCCCTGGGAATGCAGGCACGTCACGGATGCCGCCCCGTAAGGGCGGAGGGAATTTCAGTCAATCGTCTCCATCGCGCTCCCAGTCTCTGTGGAGAACACCATTCGAGACTTTTCACTGCGTAGCTTTTGTGGCATCCTTGCAGCCATGGGAAATAAAGACAAAGGCAGGAAAGAAACCAAGAAGGCGCCGAAGCCCAAACCGAAGCCGGAGCCAGGGCGCAAGCGCGAGGTGTTCACGCCGGCTCCGCCCAAATAAATGCATCCACTTTTTCGTTGTCCAATACAAAAGGCCTTCCCTGCGGGGAAGGCCTTTTGTATTGCCTGGAATTGCGGCTTATGACACCACTTCAATGCCCATGGAGCGGGCCGTGCCCTTGATGCTCTTGATGGCCGCTTCAACCGATGCGGCGTTCAGGTCAGGCATCTTCTGCGTGGCGATCTCGCGCACCTGCTTCTCGGTCACCTTGCCCTTCTTGTCCTTGTTGGGCGCGCCGGAGCCCTTCTCGATGCCCGCGGCCTTCTTCAGCAGAACCGAGGCCGGAGGCGTCTTGGTGACGAAGGTGAAGCTGCGGTCGGCATAGACGGTAATGACGACCGGAATGATCAGCCCGGCCATCTCCTTGTTCTGCGTACGCGCGTTGAACTGCTTGCAGAACTCCATGATGTTGACCTGCGCCTGACCGAGCGCCGGACCCACCGGAGGCGCCGGTGTTGCCTTGCCCGCCTCGATCTGGAGCTTTACGTATCCCTGAACCTTCTTCGGAGGTGCCATTAGTTCCCCTGGAACCAGCTATTAGCTCCTAGCTTCTAGCTATTAGCTGGTTATTCCTTCTGCGAATTTTGATGTTGGCGCTTTAGCATTCGCTTGAACCAGAGCCCGCTAGGTAGGCGAACTGGTTAGAAGCTAGAAGCTAGTAGCTAGAAGCTGAACCAACTACTCAATCTTTTCGACTTTGCCGAATTCGAGCTCGACCGGCGTGGAGCGGCCGAAGATGGTGACCATCACCTTGAGCGTCTCGCGATCTTCGTTGATCTCGTCCACCACGCCGTTGAAGTTGGCGAACGGCCCATCGGTGATGCGCACCTGCTCGCCCTTCTCGAACCGGATCTTGAGCTTCGGCTTGTCCTTCGAAATCTCGCTGCGGAAGAGGATCGAGCTCACCTCTTCTTCGCTCAGCGCCACCGGCTTGTCGCCGGTTCCCAGAAATCCGGTCACCTTGGGTGTGTCTTTCAGAACGTGCCACAGGTTGTTGTCGAGATCCATCTCGACCAGCACGTAACCAGGCAGGAAGACCCGCTCTATGGTGCGCTTCTTGCCATTGATGATCTCGGTCACCGGCTCGGTGGGAATCATCACGCGGCCCACGCGGTCCCTGAGCCCGAAGGCCTGCACACGGCTCTCGATCGACTCGCGCACCTTGCGCTCAAAGCCCGAGTAGGCGTGCAGGATGTACCACTTGAAGCGCTCGTTGTGCTCCGGCTGCTGTTCCGGCTCCGGCTGTCCGGAGGTCTGTTCCAACTCTTCTGCCATTTGCTCTCGCTTTCAGATCACGGCCCTTGCTACATTCCACCCAGCTTGCCCAGCAGGGCGTTCACGCCGACTCTGAAGATCCAGTCCACCACAAAGAAGAAGATGCCAAAGAGGAAGACCGTGACGATGACCACGGAGGTGGTGACCTGCACTTCCTTGCGCGAGGGCGCAACCACCTTGCGCATCTCTGCGCGCACGTCGGTCAGAAACCGGCTGAACTCGTTCCACTTGGCGACTACGCCGTCAAACGAACCGGGGCCCTGCTTCTTTTTGATTGGCTGGTCGTCGCTGCTGGCCATGACTGCTTTCGATGCCATACTTCCATTCCTCTGCGCCCGACTTCACGCCGGCCGCATCTTCTTCCCAATCCTCTGGCAGGGGCGGAGGGATTCGAACCCCCAAGTTCGGTTTTGGAGACCGACAGTTTAACCGTTGAGCTTACGCCCCTGTTTCAGCTACTAGCTCCTAGCCTCTAGCTTCTAGCCTGTCTCAGGAAAAACCACCCGTGATGGTCTACCGATGCATAAGCTAGGAGCTAGAAGCTGGCAGCTAGAGGCTGCTTTACTTCGACTCTCTGTGCGGCGTGTGCTTGCGGCAGCGGTTACAGAACTTCTTGAACTCGAGACGGCCGGTGGTCGTCTTCTTGTTCTTGGTCGTCGAGTAGTTCCGCTCCTTGCACTCGGTGCACTGCAATGTAACAATTTCCCGCATTTCAAAAACCCTTCCAGGATTCAGAAAACAGGGATCAGTTTGCTCGTGCTCCGGCTGGCCCTGTGTTGCCCATCAAGCCACTTCCCTGATCCCTATTCCCTATTCCCTATTCCCTATTCCCTATTCCCTGTTCCCTGTTACTTGTTACTTGATAATCTCCGAGATCGTCCCCGCCCCCACCGTGCGCCCACCTTCGCGGATCGCAAATCGCAATCCCTTCTCCAGCGCCACCGGCGTGATCAGCTCCACCTGCAACTGCACATTGTCCCCAGGCATCACCATCTCCACGCCCTCCGGCAGCTCCGCCACTCCCGTCACGTCCGTCGT
>JASHPJ010000102.1 GCA_030038195.1 Acidobacteriaceae bacterium | reverse complement strand
GCTCAAATTCAGAGGGATACCCGATCGATAACAGATGCGCAGCAGTTTCATTCATGCAACAGTCGTAGCGCCCTTTCCAAGAAAGCCCGCAGAATTGCGGAATGTCTTTTCAGGTTAACGGAAAATGCAGCGAAATGAAACGGGGGAACGAGCACCAGGACATACTTGCGGATTTCACTCAGTAGGCAGAAGATAGAACCTATGGCAGAACAGGTCCAGATCGAGCTTGAACCGGCAAAGCTTGTAGCCTTGGACGCATTAGCAATCCATTCTGGCAAGCGCCGCGAAGAGTTAGTCGCACAAGCCGTCGAAGATATGCTGGCTCTTGAGCAACACAATATCAATGCCATTCGCGAAGGGCTCGAAGATGTCGCAGAAGGACGCGTGGCAGCTCATCAAGATGTGCTTCCACTCATCCATTCTCTGCGGAACCGCGCATGAAACTAGTTTGGGCGTGCCGTGCTCAGCACGACCTGCTGGATTTGCAGGAGTTCACCAGGCAAAAGCCATTGCTGGGCAATCGCATAGCGGATAGTTTGACCGCAGCCTGTGATCAGATCGTTTCCTTTCCGATGTCAGGCCGGGTCGAAGGTACGCGTGAGGTAGTTCTGACGGAACCCCCTTCCTTCTCGCTTACAGAGTTGAGTCTGACGTTGTGGCTATTCTCGCTATCATCCACGGAGCGCGGCTTTGGCCCGCAGATCTTTAGCGGGCGATTCTTACAACCCTGCCTTCGTTTCATGCGCCATGTAGTCCACCACCGCCTTCAAATCGCCCTTGGTGTCTTCAAACACCTTGAGCTGCCGGTCGGCGCCCGTGCCGGTCTTCAAAATCGTGCGCACACCATCAATCGCCTCGCGACTGTCCAGCTCATCCACCACCGGGTCCACCAGCGCCAGCAGCTCTTCGATCAGGTCACGCAGCGGGACCTCCTGCTGCTTGCCGAAGTCGATCAGCTTGCCATCGAGCCCATAGCGCACCGCGCGAAACTTGTTCTCGGCAATCAGCGAGCGCGTATATTGCCGGAAATCCTGGTTGGCCTCGTGCAGCTTGTAGAGATACGCCGCCGTCGCCTGGATCAGCGCGGCGATCGCCACCGTCTCCGCGGCGCGCAGCGGAATATCGCAGGCCCGCACCTCCACCGTATTGAAGAACGGATGCGGCCGGATGTCCCACCAGATCTTCTTTGCATTGTCGATGCAGTTGGTGCGCACCAGTAGGTTCACGTAGTTCTCGAACTCTGAGTAGCTCGCAAACGCGTCGGGAATCCCCGTGCGCGGAAAGTTCTCGAAGACCTTGGCGCGATAGCCCTTGTATCCCGTATTCAGCCCCAACCAGAAAGGCGAGTTCGTGGCCAGCGCCATGATGTGCGGCAGAAAATACCGCATCGAATTCATGATGCGGATCGCCGCCTCGCGGTCCTCGATGCCCACGTGCACGTGCAAGCCGAAAATAAGGTTGGCGCGCGCCACAAGCTGCAGGTCCTTCACTACCTGGTGATAGCGCGGATCGGGATAGATATCCTGCGTGCGCCAGTCCGCAAAAGGATGCGTAGCGCCGGCAACCAGCTCAAGCCCGTGCTCTCTGGCCAGCTTGATCATCTCGCGCCGCAGATCGTAGATATCTTCGCGCGCCTCGCCGATGTTGCGGCACACGCGCGTGCCCACCTCGACCACCGATGTGTGCATCTCCGCCTTCACGCGCTCCTGCAGCCGCATCTTGCCCACCGCCAGCATCTCGGTCTGGATGTGCGAGCGCAGGTCGCGCGTCACCGGATCGACGGTCTGGTACTCCTCTTCAATGCCGAGCGAAAAGGATGGCCGCATAACGCCTCCGTAGCGAAGAGAGCTTTGCGCCATTGTAGAGCAGTTCCAGAGTTTGCACGCTTTTTTGCAATCGAGCAAGGCGGCCTTTTCTTGAGAAAAAAGCCACTCCGCGGCAACGGCTCCGGGGTAGAACAACTCTGGAGCCGCTTTAGCCCGCGCAGTCAGTCTTTCCACTCCGGGTGGTGGGAGCTACAATGCGTTGGGCTCGCAAAATAGGATGGACGCGCGCAGATAAGCGCCGCACAGAGCCTCCATCAGGGAAATCTGCACATGACTGCAAACTGGCTCGAACTCAGACCGTCTTTCCATCGCCTTGGCTTGGTTGTCGCGCTCGTATGCGCCACACTTCCGTTCTGCGCCGCGCTCGCACAGGACACAAACACTACGCCCATCTTCAAGATCGGCGAGTTCAATCGCTCCTCGGGCGACCTGGCGCCTGGCGACCCTTCCCAGCCGGTCAACTTCATCGTGGATAAAAGCGATGCGGCGAAAGACTGGTACGCCAATCATGCCGCTGTCCTGGCTGAAGCCGCAAATGCAATCAAGCCCGATCCCGCCTCTGCCCCGCGCGCCATCACGTTCTCGCTGAGCGGCACTCCTGCGGCGAGCTACAAGCTGCACATCGCCGTGCTCATCGAAAACCCCAGCGTGCCGGCGCTCAAAATCGCCATCAACGGCCGCGACGGCATGTTTTATCTGCATCCATCGCTCGACTACAGCAGCGGCGACCAGAGCGACAGCTTCGACCCCGCCTACTCCGCCGCCGACATTGTATTCACCTTCCCCGGCAGCTATCTGCGCAAAGGCAACAACACCATCACCCTGCAGCCGGTTGAAGAAGCTTCGCAAGCCCTGCCCAACGCCGGCCTCACCTATGACGCCATTGAGCTCGACAGCTCCGCGCACGCCTCCGCTGCTTCCCTTTCCGCGCAGATCGAGCCCACCATCTTCTTTGAGAACAAGGAAGGCGCGCTCGCCGAGCGCGTGGACGCCTTTCTCCGCTATGGCGGCCGCGCGTCATCCGGCTCTGCCGAACTTACCCTGGCCGGCAAGCATTATCGGCTTCCGCTCGGCGGCGGCCACGCGTTCGGCGAAGAGCATCTCCAGTTCCTCGTCCCCGAATTCGCGCCCGGCACGCGCGCGCAACTGACGGTCAAAACCGGCAACCACACGCAGCACTTCGACCAGGCAATCGACCCTGCGAAAAAGTGGACGCTGCTGATCGTTCCGCACATTCACGTCGATGTCGGCTACTCCGACTACCAGGCCAAGGTAGCCGCCATCCAGAGCCGCGCCATCGATGAGGCGCTGGACATGACCGCGGCCCATCCCGGCTTCCGCTTCAGCCTCGACGGCGAATGGGACCTCGAGCAGTTCCTCAAAACGCGCACACCGGTAGAAAAGCAGCGTGCGCTCCAGGCTATTCGCAACCGCCAGCTCTATGTGCCCGCGCAGTACGCCAACCTGCTCACCGGCATCGCCTCCACTGAGGCGCTGATCCGCTCGCTCTATCCCAGCGCAAACCTCAGCCGCAAAAACAACTCGCCGCTCGACTACGCCAACATCACAGATGTTCCCTCGTGGACCTGGTCTTACGCATCGATCCTTGCCTCTGCAGGTATTTCTTATTTAGGCGCGGGCAGTGACAACTACCGCGGCCCGGTCCTGCTGCAGGGCCGTCTGAACGAGAGCTCGCCTATGTGGTGGCAGGGACCCGACGGCAAGCGTGTGCTGCTTTGGTACTCGCGCCACTACATGCAGATGCAGTTCCTCTTCGGCCTGCCGCCGTTCATCGATGCCGGGCGCGATACGTTGCCGCTCTTTCTGCAGATGTACTCCCACCCCGGCTACCGCGCCAGCACGACCATCCTCTTCGGCACGCAGGTGGAAAACACTGACCTCTTTTCGCAGCAGTCCGAGCTAGCCGGCGAGTGGAACCGCATCTACGCCTATCCACACCTGGAGTACTCCGGATTTCACGATGCCATGCAGCGCATCGAGCAGCAGTTCGGCGGCGATCTGCCCACGCTTCGCGGTGACGGCGGACCCTACTGGGAAGATGGCGCGGCGTCAGACGCGTACTACCTCGCCATGGAGCGCCGCAACGAGTCGCGCGCGCTCACGGCGGAAAAGTTCTCCACGCTGACCGCGCTCGTCGACCCGCATCTCGCCGTCAATACTGCAGAGCTGGGCCGCATGTGGACCCGGATCGTGCTCATGGACGAGCACACCTGGGACTCCTACAACAGCACCTCCGATCCGTCGAGCGCTGAAGCCGTGGATCAGCTCGCCGTCAAAGATCAGTTCGCGGTGAATGCCGCCGCAGACGCCGACTGGATCACGCGTCGTAGCATGGCCAGCCTGGCCAACGTCATTGCCGCCGGCCACGGAAGCCTCATCGTCTTCAACAGTCTCAACTGGAAGCGCAGCAGCCTTGTAGAAGTGGACCTGGACAAAGGCGACGAGATCGTCGACACGGTCACCAATCAGCCCGTGCCACTCGAGATTCTCGGCAGCGGTGCGCACTTCCATCACGTGCGCTTCATGGCCGTAGACGTTCCCGCATTCGGCTACAAGGTCTACGCCATGCGCCACGCAGAGAGCGGGCAGCCCGCGCAGGACACGCAGCCCGCCACGGCGCTCGAAAACGCTTATTACAAGATCGAGCTCGATCCTGAAACCGGCGCGGTGCGCAGCATCTACGACAAGCAGCTTGCGCGCGAGCTCGTCAGCCAGCAGAACCCCTATCGATTCGGCCAGTATCTCTACGTCACCGGCGGTGACACGCCGCCCAACACGCTGCTTCATTACGACCTCGTCTCGCCTCGGCCCGATCTCGATGTGCATCCGGCCGGCGGCGGACGGCTTGTCTCCATTGTGCGCACACCCTTTGGCGAAGAGGCGCGCATGGAAAGCCATGACGTGAACACGCCCGGCATCCGCACTGAGATCCTGCTCTTCGACAACGCAAAGAAGATCGAGTTTGTGGAAGATATCGACAAGAAAGCGGTAGAGAAAAAAGAGGCGGCTTACTTCGCGTTTCCGTTCGCCATGAGCGCGCCCACGTTCCGCTACGAGATTCAGAATGGCGTGGTCGATCCGGCAAAGGACATGTATCCCGGCGCGGGCCACGAATGGTTCTCTGTGCAGCACTGGGTCTCGGCCGAGCAGGACGGCATATCCGGCACTGTCATGCCGCTTGATGCGCCGATGGTCACGCTGGGCGACATCAACCGCGGCGCGTGGCCGGCCAGCTTCGGCCAGCGGCCGGGAACCATCTTCTCGTACATCATGAACAACTACTGGGACACGAACTACCGTGCCGCGCAGGGCGGCCACTTTACGTTCCGTTACATCGTCACCAGCGCAGACGCAACGAACCCGCAGGAGCTGAGCCGCGCAGGATGGCAGGAAGCCACGCCGCTTGAAGCCGACATCGTCACCGACCAGGACAAGGCGCTTGCTCCCTCAGCCGGGCAGCAATCCTCATTGCTCGACGCCAGGCAGGCCAGCCTTCTCACTGTCTCTGACCCGGATGTCTTTCTCGAAACCTGGAAACCCGCCGAGGACGGCAACGGCACCATCCTGCGCTTCCTCGACCTTGGCGGCGCAGAGCGAACGGTAACGGTCAGCAGCCCGCTGCTGCACCTGAAGAGCGTAATGCAGACCGACGCCGTCGAGCGCGGCGGAACGCCGGTTGCACTCGATGGAGAACACCAGTTTCACTTCACGATCCATCCGCACGAGATTGCAACGCTGCGCGCTGTTGAGGTACGACCGTGAATCGGAAGGCCGGATACGCAAAAGTTTCTTGCAGCGGTTTCTTCACGCTGCGAGCTTGCGGGAAGTTTTTGCTTTCTTCTTGGTGGGCTGGGCAACAGTCAGCCGAAGATTCAGCGTTTTGAGAACTGCGAGCAGCGTCTTGAGCGTGGGATTGCCTTTGGGCGAGAGCGAGCGATAAAGGGATTCGCGACTGATGCCGGCCTGCGCGGCGACCGCGCCAAGTCCGCCGTAGGCTTCAGCAACGGCGCGCAGGGCAAGCAACGCTCCGGCTCGCTCATCGGGATTGTCGAGCGATTCCATAGCAGCCTGTAGATAGGCGACGGCAAACGCGCGATCTTCGCGCAGCTCTTCCATCTCTCGCTCGTGGTGCGAAACCGCGCCAATAAGCTTTTTCATCCTTGCCTCCGCTTCCACTCCGCCCAGAGTGATTTTGCTCTTGCGATAGCGGTTGTCTGCGTGCGTTTATCACCGCCGCAAAGCAGGATCACCATCAGGCTTCCATGCATGCCGTAATAGACGCGATAGCCGGGACCAACATCAACTCGGAGTTCATTGACGCCTTCACCCACAGGCCTGCAGTCGCCAAAGTTACCCGTTTCCACTCTCCGCAGCCTGGATGCGATGCTCGACTCCATCTTCCCGCTGGCAGCGGACGATCTGGATCACCGGGCAAGTGTAGCATAAAAGCTACACTTAACTAAACTACAGATTCTTCGATTCTCCGCTGCGGCGGACTTCGCTCAAGGATGACATGAATGGGTTAAGGATCGTGCTTTCGGTTGTGGGTCAGCTTGAATTGAATCGCCCACCATCCGTGGATAATAGAAGACCTTGTCGTTCTCCTGCCTGCAGAGGAACCGATAAAGCGCGGATATTACAAGAGAAAGCAAGAGATGGTCCAATCTATCTAAGAAAACTCTGATTAAGCCTCTGTTTTGAAAGGGCACGACTTGAGTCATGCCGTAACCAGTCTCGCATCAGCGGGGCTTTAGCCCCTGAGGGATAGTTTTTCTTCATCGGACCACTTATTCAGAGCCTCCTCTGATTAAGTTGATTTAACTCTGCCGCCCTGAGAACATGGCCGTATGAAGATTTTTCTTTTTGTGCTCTTGGCGACGATTCTCGAAGCCACAGGGGATGCGGTGGTGCGCGTAGCACTGCATCAGAACAGCGTCGCGGCACGCATCGGACTGTTTTTGCTTGGAGCTTTGGCGCTAACCCTGTACGGAACCTCACTCAATCTGGCCCCGGTAGAGTTTGCTCAGGTCACGGGGATATACATTGCGACCCTATTTGTGGTTTTCCAGATCGTCAACTATCTTTTCTTCCATGCGCTTCCTACCCGTTCCGTCTTCACGGGCGGCAGCCTCATCGTTGCTGGCGGTCTCATCGTCGGACTGTGGAGATAATTTTCCAACTGACACACTACCGTGCTTTCCCAGGTCTGAAAATCCAGACCTGGAGCACCCAGCACTCGATGGAGAACACCAGTTTCACTTCACGATCCATCCGCACGAAATTGCAACACCGCGCGCTGTTGGGGCACGACTGTGAATGGAGCGAGTGATAAAGGATTCCATGGCAGCCTTTAAATCCCGATTGGCCACAGTAAACGCAGTATCCGGCGCCGACATGAACGCGCAGTGCAAGCATGCCTTCTCCTACCGAGGCAGGTTTGAAGCCGGCGTTCGCAGCTCAGGGCTTGCAGCCTGGGTGAGTGTTCTTGAACAGCACGTCGGCGGACAACCAGTCCGACAGGCGCTTGTCATCGATTTCACCATCACCTGCGTTGGGATTGAGGGACGACCGGGCCAGCAGCACCGAAACCTTCACTTTCCCCTTGATGCAGTAGGTGGTGAACAGGTGCGCCAACCCCTTATCGGCAATGTCTATGGTGTCGGTGGAAAGAGCGCCGCCGGTTCCAGAGATATCGAACGGGGCAAGGATGATCTGGTTGATGACCAGGCTGTTTGACTTCACTCCTGAAGAGTCGTACCGGACGACGAGGGTGGCTCTCTTCTCGAGCGCGTCCGGGTTGGCTGTGAATTGGATGCCCGGAAGGGTAACGCCCACTGGATTCGGCTTGGCCGGTTTCGTGTCGAACACAAGACGGTAGGCAGGACCTTTCCACCTGGGGGTTACCGGAATGCCGGGAGCCTCTTTTGTCTGAGGGCCGCACCCGGCCAGAAACAACGCTGCGCCCATCGCCAGCAGGATGGCTTTTCTCACATCGTTCTCCTCGTTGCTCAAAAAAAGCGACGCGCCAGAATATCACCGCGGCGGGGCATTGGGATGTGATGGAGAACAGTCACAATCGAACTGCGCACGGCTTTAGTTGAGGAACATCGTGCGGTACAGCGTATCCCGCTGCACAGGTTTGAAACCCGCGTCACGGATGATTCTGCGCAGCTCTTCTTCCGTAGTGCAGTTCGACGTGCCCGCGGCTTTCACCACGTTCTCTTCGAGCATGACGGAGCCTACGTCGTTCCCGCCAAAGTGGAGGCCGAGTTCGAGCACCTTGAGGCCCTGCGTGACCCAGCTTGCCTGCACATTCTCGATATTGTCGAGATAGAGGCGCGAGATGGCGAGCACCTTGAGATATTCGACTGATGTTGCCTCGTCCCAGCCGCGTCCGCCGAGCGCGGTGTGCTTGGGCTGGAAGCTCCACGGGATAAAGGCGGTGAACCCGCCGGTTTCTTCCTGCAGGCGGCGCACCACATCGAAATGATTGATGCGCTGGTCCATGGTCTCGCCTACGCCGAACATCATGGTGGCCGTGGTGCGCATGCCAAGCTGGTGCGCGGCGCGGTGCACACTCACCCAGTCCTCCGTGCGACATTTCAGGCGGGCGATCCGGTAGCGCACGTCGTCGTCGAGGATTTCGGCTCCGCCGCCGGGGATGGAGTCGAGGCCGGCGGCGCGCAGGCGGGCGATGGTGGTGCGCAGGTCGAGGTTGGAGTACTCGGCGATGGCCAGCACTTCAGAGGCTGAGAGGCAATGAAGCCATATCTTGGGGAAGCGCTGCTTGATGCCGGTGAAAAGCCTTTCGAACCAGTCAATCTTGAGGTCGGGATGGATGCCGCCCTGCATCAGCACGCCGGTGCCGCCCATCTCCTGGGTCTCGGCAATCTTCTCGTAAATCTTTTCGAAGTCGAGGATGTAGCCCTCGTCAGAACGCGGCCCTTTCAAGGGCCGATAGAAAGCGCAGAAGGTACAGTACTCGGTGCAGAAGTTGGTGTAGTTGATATTGCGGTCAATGATATAGGTAACCACGCCCTCGGGATGCAGACGGCGGCGGACCGCATCGGCCTCAAACCCCAGACCGATAAGGTCAGGAGAGTGGAAGTAGTCGAGGGCCTGCTGGCGCGAGAGGGGCATGGTTTGATTGTACAGGGATCAGGAAGCAGGGATCAGGGAATAGGGAATAGGAAAGACCGAGGCTTTGGCAATTGCGCTTGCTGTGGTCAGTTTGTGGGCTGGTCGGGAGCGGTGGAATTCCTTTTGGAGCGGAAGAGGAAGATGCCGCGGGTGCGGAGCGGGCGGCCCTGGGTGCGGGCCAGATTCGATGCGGTCGAAATTCCGCTGAATAGGATGAAGAAATCGAGAAATGCCCGGAACAACTGCTTGGGACTGGTGTTTGCCATGGGAGGAACTACCCTCAAGGTGCAAAAACTTCTACCACATTTGTTGGAGATGCAACAAAGATTACCGGTTGCACAATCTTACTTAAGGAATATCGGCAGACATTACCTTCGGACCTAGCGCCCGAGAGCGAGCCGGCGCTGTCGCCCGAGAAAGGCAGAGAGACTTTGAGGCCAACCAAGCCCTTTCTTATCAGCGCCAATGCCCCTGCTTACGGTGTGTCTGGCCGGGGATCAGGCCTGGTACCATTTGCGGTGCCAGGCCCAGGCGGTGCGGATAATCTCGTCGAGCTGCGTGTAGCGGGGCTTCCAGCCCAGCTCACGGCTGGCCTTTTCCGCGCTGGCGACCAGGACAGCGGGGTCGCCCGGCCGGCGGGGATGAATCTCTGCCGGAATCGGATGCCCGGTGACGCGACGGGCCGATTCTATGACCTCGCGGACGCTAAACCCCCTGCCGTTGCCGAGATTGAAGATCAGCCGGTCAGCCGAATCGAGGGCGTCGAGAGCCAGCAGATGAGCCTCGGCCAAGTCGGAGACGTGGATGTAGTCGCGGATGCAGGTGCCGTCGGACGTCGGATAGTCTTCGCCATAGATGCTGATCGAGGCGCGGCGGCCGAGCGCGACGTCGAGCACCAGCGGAATGAGGTGGGTTTCGGGCTCATGGGCTTCGCCGCGGACAATGCCCGCCGGACCTTCGGGAGCTCCAGTGACGTTGAAGTAGCGCAGGCTGGCGTAGCGCAGCCCGTGGATGCGGTTCAGCCAGGCAAGCATCTGTTCCACAAGAAGTTTCGACTCACCGTAGGCATTGGTGGGCTTCAGCCGGGCATCCTCAAGAATCGGCACAGCTTCCGGTTCGCCGTAGACGGCTGCGGTGGAAGAAAAGACGATCCGCCGCGGGCCGCAGGCCAGCATGGCCTCGAGCAGGGCCAGCGTAGACGCGGTGTTGTTGCGGAAGAAGCGTTCGGGGTAAATCATGGATTCGCCGGCCTCAATGAGCGCGGCAAAGTGGAGTACGGCGTCAAAGGGCCGGTTCTGGTGGGCGGCGGAGGTGAAAATCTGCTCCAGCATCGTCCGGTCGCCCAGTTCCCCTTCGATAAAGTCCACGCTGGGCGGCAGAAGCTCGCGCCGCCCGTGGCTGAAGTTGTCAAAGATCATAGGCTGGTGTCCTTTTTCGAGGAGCAGGCCCGCCACAGTACCACCTATATACCCGGCGCCTCCGGTAACGAGGATCTTCACAAAAAACGCTGTCCTTTCGCGAACACTTTCGGTAACCTTGAGTCTATTACAGTAGTGTGCATTCAGGCCGGCAGGGATGCGTCGAAAAATGGTTCTCAAGCCTCGCCGCTCGCCATGCAGACCCAGCGGGAAAACCACTCCGCGGCTGTCGAGCACCGACGCTGTCTGATGCGCCCATTAGCCGCGCGAGCAGGAGATATCCTGCCGCGAATCAAGCTGGTGCGATCTGTTTGCCATGTGCCTTGGATGCAAAACAGGGAAAGATTCATGTCCAGGGTCTGTCGAACTGATTCATCCCGTCGGGAGGCGTATCCTGCGTTAAAGAGCGGCCCTGAAAAAGCCGGGGCTCTCCTTTCCAGCGTGCGCAGTTCTGGACACAAGGATAAGTTTCTTCCCATCGTCTGCATGTATGAATCACTTCGACCACGGACAGCGGAGCGACGAAACACGCGGCCACAGGCGCGCGGGCTTAAGCTGTTGTCTTCAGCGGTCGATGACGGAGAAGAGAGGCCATTGCGCGGAACCCTCCCGATTGCGCAGTCCGGCATCTCTGACCCCGCTGCTTTTTGACAATGCCTTTTTTGAAGCGACCCTGTGCCGCGCGAGCGGCTGGAAGTGAGGATTGAAAAACATGCCGATGACATACTCCCCCGGACGGATGAACTTTGGCTTACTTCCCGAGCCTGAGGGCAGGTCTGCCTCCTACATCATCAGCACCTGCATCAACTGCACGATTCTGGCCATTATCCTCCTGATTGGCATGATGACCCGGCATGTGCTGCAGGAGCATCACTACGAGATGACGGAGCTGATCATCCCCTCCACGCCTCCACCGCCCATCAAGGTGAAGATGCCACCACTGCCCAAGGTTCCTCCGCCGCCCACGCCGCCCAAGATCCAGCTCGACACGCAGCGGATCGAGATGCCCAAGCCCAAGCCGGAGCCCAAGCCGATCCAGCAGATGGAAGCCAAGCTGGCCATGCCGGTGATCAAGCCGGCCAAGCCGGCCATCATCCTGGCGCCGCAGCCCAAGGCTGCCCTGACGGCAGCCATGCCGGCGCAGGACAAGACCGTCAAGGCCTCTACGGCGCCCGTGCACCTGGGCGAAACCTTCGGCGTAACGCCCAATCCCAATGCCTACAAGCCGGCCACGGTAGCGGCCATCGGCAACCCCTACGGAGGCATGCAGGGCCCGGCGGTGGCTCCGCACGGCGTGGTGGGATCGACGGGCATTGGCAACGGCTTGCGCTCGGGCTCGAACGCCGGCGTAGTGGGCCGGGTGGCCTCGGCGGGCATTCCCGGAGCTACCGGCACCGAACCGGCCACTCACTACGGCAGGGTCGGCTCGGCCGGCATTCCCGCAGTGACCACCGTTGCAGCGGCTGTGCCCAGGCAGGTTGTTGAGCCGGCTTCTACCAACCTGGAAGTGCTCTCCAAGCCGCCAGTGCAGTACACCAGCGAAGCGCGGCAACTCCACGTGCAGGGCGATGTTGTGCTGCGGGTCACGTTCCTGGCCACCGGGCAGGTGGTGGTGCAGGGCATTATCCACGGACTGGGCCATGGACTCGACGAAGAAGCACGCCGCGTGGCGCAGCAGATCCGTTTCCGCCCGGCTACGCGCGACGGTCGGCCCGTGGACCTGACGACCAACATCGTTATTACGTTCCAATTGGCGTAGCATCAAGACTGAAGCCCAATCCAAGGTCTACGCTCGGCGGCCAGGCTGGAACGGCATGAGCGGCTCGAAGTAGACTGGCAAGAATCCACCTAGGAGCTTGACATGACGTTTCGGAAGATCCCCCAATACTTCCTGGTCTTAACCCTGGGTGTGACCTGCGCGTACGCAAAGAAACAACCCAAGTACGAGCAGGCGCACCAACTTACCCCCGAGCAGGCCGCACTGGTGGAACGCGCCATTGGACGCGAGAAAGTTCTTATCAAGGAGATCCAGCAGCGCACCCCGCTGGTGGAAACCTACATCCAGGACACCAGGCCCGACGTCAGGCTCTACGAAGTGCCCGTCGACGACCAGTACATGCTCAGCCGCGTGGACTTTGGCAAGGGCTTCTTCGACAAGAGCTATTCGCCGCGCACCGAGGCCAAGCACGGCAAGTGGTTCAAGGGCTCGTTTGCCGCTATCACCGGACTGACCAGGGCGCTGGGACTGGACAAAAGCTTCACCTACAACCCGACCGGCTTCATGCAGATGATGTTCATCGACCCGTCGGGCTTCGATCAGCAGCACTACGTCTTCAGCTACGTGCGCCGCGAGTTCCTGGGCTCGGTCCGCACCTGGGTCTTCGACGTGCACCCCAAGGTTTCCGGCATGGGCCGCTTTTATGGCCGCATCTGGATTGAGGACCAGGACGGCAATATCGTCCGCTTCAATGGCACTTACACCGGCCCCAGCTCCGAAGACTCCTCGGCGCACTATTTCCACTTCGATAGCTGGCGCATGAACGTGCAACCCGAAGTCTGGCTGCCGGTGGCCATCTACGTGGAGGAATCGCAGCGCATCGAGGGGTCGAAATCACTCGGCCTGAAGGCACAGACCCACTTCTGGGGCTACTCGCTCAAGCTGCCTACCCGCGACAGCGAGAACGTGAGCGTGAAAGTGGACGACGCCGTGGACCAGAGCGACGACTCGCAGGACGTGGGTCCGCTGCAGGCCTCGCGCATGTGGATCACGCAGGCCGAGAACAACGTGATCGACCGCCTGGTGGAAGCCGGGCTGGTAGCTCCGCTGACGCCCGGCGGCTATGAAGAAAAGGTCCTGGGCCAGATCGTGATCAACCTCATCGTGCCCAACAACCTTGCCTTTACTGACCAGATTCACTGCCGCGTTCTGCTCACTGACACCGTGGAAGCCACCACCGTAGGCAACACCATCCTGGTGAGCAAGGGTCTGATCGACTCGCTGCCCAACGAGCCGGCCATCGCCTCGGTCATCGCCATGGAACTGGCGCACATCGCGCTCGGCCACCATATCGATACTCGCTACGCCTTCAACGACCGGCTGCTCTTCCCGGACGAGGCGACTTTCCAGCGCATCGACATGTATCACTCCGACGTGGACAACACTACGGCCGCCAAGAAGGCGATGGAGTATCTGCAGAACTCGATGTACAAGGATCAGTTGCCGCTGGCTGGCCTCTACTACGCACAGCTTGCCGACCGCGGCAAGGATCTCAAGGCGCTCAACACGCCCAAGCTGGGCGACTCGCTGCTGAAAGCGGACGGCACGCCGTGGATGGCCGACCTGGAGCACATGGCTCCCAAAATCAACTGGGACGACCTGAACCAGACGGCCGCGCTGCCGCTGGGAAGTTGGCTGAAGACCGATCCGTGGGACGACAAGGTGCACATGCTCAACGCCAAGCGGTATGCACCGATGAACGCCCGCGACAAGATGCCGTTCGAGGTGACGCCGATCTTCTACAAGCTGCAGCGCTACGAGACGGCCAACGCCGAACCGGCAGCCGCGCCGGCCACGGCTGCACCAGCCGCTCCGTCTGCCGCGGGTGACCAGCAGCAGGCGGCTCCGCCGCCGGCGCAGCCCGCCGACAACAATACGCCCGCGCCACAACCGCAGGATCAGCAGCAGCCCGCAGCCGCGGCAGCACAGAATCCACAGTAAAGCAGGCAATCCTGGCGCCGCAGCGCAGCAATTCCATTGCACATCGCGCTGCGGCGGTTCGCAGGCAAGCGCTGGCAGAAAAGCTCAAAAGGCAGCTTGTCCATTTTCCCCAGAACTGGATGTGTTGCGTGTTATCCTCCCGATCAATCCGGATCTTATTTTGCGTTCTTCTTGTCTCCACCGTGGCTGCATCGGCGCAGGTTGTGCCCGCAGCCAGAAGCCGCAGCCTCGTGCTGAACGCCGGCGGACTGGGCTCCGTCTTTCAACCCGACTACGCCGGCGGACTGAACGTGGCGCAGGCCAGCCCGAACCGCCTCTACGGATTCGGCGCCTACGTGGACGCGCGATTCAGCCGCTGGGTGCAGATCGAGGCGGAAGGCCGCTGGCTGCACTACAACCAGTACAACGGAATCGACGAGAACTCGTATCTGATCGGCCCGCGCGTTCCCATCCATGACTTTCATGGCTGGACGCCCTACGGCAAAGTGCTCGTGGGCTGGGGCAGCGGCAGTTTCCTCGCAGGACGCGCCAGCGCCATTGCCTTTGGCGGCGGAGTGGACTATCGCCTGACGCGTAAGCTCACGCTGCGCGCCGTCGACTTCGAATACGAGCGGTGGAGCGTGACGCCGACGCTCTGGCCGTATGGCGGCAGCATCGGCATCAGCTACAGGATTTTCTAGAGCCAGCAGTTGGGTAAGGATGGCTACTGCTGCAGCAGGATAGATACCGTGATGCCGTTCGCCACGGCGAGATCGAGCTTGCCATCGCCGTTGAAATCAGCGTCCGCAATTGCAAGCGGGCCATTTCCCACCGTATAAGGCGAGCCGGAGGCCTCGGCGAACGTTCCATCGCCATTGCCCAGCAGGAGCGTGATCGTGCCATCGGTGGTATTTGCTACGGCGAGATCCAGCTTGCCGTCGTTATTGAAATCTCCCGCGGCAATCGCCTGCGGCCCATTTCCGACCGCGATGGTGATGGGCGGCTGGAAGGTTCCATCGTTGTTTCCAAGCAGGACAAACACGTCGTTTGAGCCGGCATCGGCCACAGCGAGATCAAGCTTTCCGTCGCCATTGAAATCGCCGGCCATGATCGCGGACAGGTCTTGCCCGAGGGAGACCGGCGAGGACGGCGCCTGCGTGAATGTTCCGTCTCCATTCCCCAGCGATAGAGCCACTCCCGAATCCGGATATTTTGCCGATCCGCCGCAGGCCACGGCAGCATCCAGCTTTCCGTCCCCGTTGAAATCACCCACGGCCACGCCCGCCGGAAAAAGTCCGGTGTAGAGGTCTCCGGCAGCATTGAACGCCCCGCTCCCATATCCCAGAGCAACGGGCGCCACCCCGTAAAGTCCATCGATGATCGCCAGGTCAAGATAACCATCGGCATTGAAATCCGCCGCTGCTACAGCGGACGTCGTCATGTACTCCGCGTCTGCGAAGGCCGCCGATGAGGGAACGAAGGTTCCGTTCCCGTTCCCCAGCAGGATCACTACCACTTCGTTGTCGAACTCTGCGACCGCCAAGCCCGGATGACCGCTGTGGTTGAAATCGCCCACGGTCATAGGCCCGATATACGGCGACCCGAAGTCGTCGTATGGCGGGCTCGGCATGCGCTCCGGAGAACCCGGCGCGGGAGTGAATGTGCCGTCTCCATTGCCGAGCATCGTATAGAGTCCTCCGGTGCCCGCTGCAACGGCAAGGTCCGGCTTTCCGTCCTGGTTGAAGTCTGCCGCTGCTAATCCAAACGCCTCGATCACCTGGAGCGGAGAATTCGGAGCATTCGCGAAACTGACCGCCGACTCCGGGGCTGCCACCTGGAAATAAACCACGTTGGACGAGCCGCCGCCAGGAGCCGGATTGACGACTGTCACCGATGCTGTCTGGGCAGTGGCCACGCTTGCTGCCGGCACGAGCGCGCTCAGATGTTCGCTATCGACAAACGTCGTCGTGAGCGGCGTGCCATTAAAATTTACCTTTGCGCCGGAAACGAAGCCCGTTCCACTCACGTTCAGCGTAAGCGCGGGGCTACCGGGCGCAACCGCGGCGGGCACGAGCGGCTGGTTCAAGAAGGGCACCGGATTCACTGCTGTTGCCGCCGCATTGGGGTTGATTTGCAGGCTCAGGAACCCATCTACTGCATCTGAGCCGTCGGCGTCCGTCACGGTCGCTTCAAAGTACCAGGTTCCGGCGGCGGTGGGGATGCCGCTGATCGTCCCACTATTGGGATCAAGCGTGAGTCCGTCGGGCATCGATCCGCCCACTTTCCATCCAGTCTCAATCGGTCCGTTGTAAATGCTCCATTGAAAGGGAGCCGTGCCGCCAGTGAGCGCAATGGCCTCGCTGTATGGCACTCCCACGGTCCCATTGGCAAGCGTCTGGGCAATGGGAATCACGGGATCAGAGTTGACGGTGATCTGCACCGAAGCGCTCTTCGTCGAGTCTGCTACGGATGTGGCTGTCACCGTTACCTGCTGTGCGCTGGCAAGAGTGGTAGCCGGGGAATGGTAGGTTATCGATAGGCCCACCGAAGAACTGAGAGAGCCCGGGCCATTCAGGCTCCACGTGACCCCCTTGGAAGACGTGTCATTCATCACGGTTGCAGTGAGCGCGACCGACAAGCCCTGATCGATCGCCTGCGGAGAGGCCGGCGACAGGCTCACCGAAATCGGTCCTGATGAATTGGAACACCCGGCGAGAATCGCCGCCATTGGCGTGAACAGCAAAGCCCAGCAGGAACGCACGCGGAACATGGACCTCCCCTGAAATGCTCTGAACAGGGATTACAGCACGGTGTTAACGAACACCCGGTCAGCTCTTATCAATCTGGTGTTATGGACCTGAAACACATTGTAGTATGTCGAAACCGCCTGAACGGCTATCTGGACCAGCTACGGTTTTACGTGCAGCGGCGCAGCCTTGGCCGTGGGCAGTTGCACGCGCAGGATCCCGGCCACAGTCGGCGCGATCTGCCGCATGTCGATCTCGCCCAGGTCGCGGTGATGCGCAATTCCGGCACCCATGGCAAAGAACGATGCGTGCATCTCCGGGTACTCGGGCGAAAATCCGTGTGATCCACGATGGCCGGGAATCGCCGTCACCAGGCTGCCGCTCAGGGCCGCGCCTGTATAGTAGCCGGGCTTGAGCACGACGAGAAACGCCGCGTCCGGAAACCCTCCGCGCTTGCGCAGCGCATCGTGGTCAAGAATCTCTGCGATCCCGTTGTCTGGATCGGACGCCAGCTTCCGCAGCAACGCACGCACTTGCTGCTCCGTCTGGCGATCTCCGGGATCGCGCAGCATGATGGCCGCCATGCCGCCGGCCGTCCAGGGCTCGGCCTTCCACGAGGTGATGACCAGCGCCTTGCCGGACGCGTCCGCACCGGTCTGGATCAGGCCCGCCTGCACGAAGGGAATCGCAAGATTCACCAGGTGCGCGATATTCATAAATCCGTGATCGGAGACCACGACCAGCACCGCGGAGGGATCGTTGGCCTGCGCCTGGCGCGCGAGCCGCGCCACCATGCCGTCGATCGCTTCGAGGGCCGTATCTGCTTCAGGGCTGAAGGGACCGTGCATGTGCTCGGCTTCGTCGAGAGAGCTCAGGTGGATGGTTATCAATGCCGGCTTGTAACGACGCAGGATCTCGATCGAGTAGCGAGTCTTTACCGCGTCTCCTTCGGTGTCCGTGTCGTTGCCCATCATGTAGGGACCGGCGTCGGGCACGAACTCGTCGAAGAGGTTCACGGGATGCGCCAACGCGGCCATCAGCAGCCGGTCTGATGGATTGTCGTTGCTCCGCGGGCCCATGATGCGCCAGTACTCGGGGATCAGCCAGTCCACGCCGCGAGCACCCACGGTCACCGGCCATCCCACGCTGGCGGTGTGCAGACCCGCGGCGTGCGCGGCCTGCCAGAGCGTAGGCACGCGAATCTGCGCTTCGTACCAGTACCAGTCGCCGTTGTAGTGCTGGCCGGGATCGAACTCGACGTTGTTGTAGATGCCGTGCTCGGCCGGCCACACGCCGGTGATCAGCGTAGTGTGGCTGGGATAGGTGTCGGTGGGCCACACGCCCGTCACGCCGTCCGCATAAGTGCCATTTGCGATAAGCGTGCGCAAGAATGGAACCTTGAGGCCATGCGCGTCTGCCTGCGTGATGTACTCGGGCTTCATGCCGTCGATGGAGATCATCAGGACCGGAGCGGCGTGCGAGCAGGCTGCGAAAGCGAGCGCGAAAAGAACCAGGAGAAAAATCCGGCGGAAGAAACGGCGTGGTCGCATTAAAAGCACCTCTCATCCTATGATTTGATTTCCGGGAGCAGGCAACTTAGAGCGGTTCCACAGCTCGTGTAACCCTTTCAGGCTGCTAGCGAGATGGCTTTTTCTTGTTGAAAAAGCCACTTAGCTTCCCGGCTCCGGAGTACAGTAACTGTGAAACCGCTGTAGCCAGCACTCGCAGGTTAAATTCACAAGCCTGCAGAGCAAACAGTGTACCGCTCTGCATTGCGCTCCAGCACAGACCACGTAATGCACGCAAAAAGGGCTGCTCGTGAAGAGCAGCCCTGCTGAAACCTGACCCCTGCTTACGCCGGCGAAGGCGAGCCTTCGGGGAAGCCCGGTCCGCTGCGGCTCTCGGGCTTGAGGACCTGCTGCTGGCCACCGTCGCCGCCATCGGTGGGCGAAGCCAGGGCCGAGCGCAGCGGTGGAAGCGGCTTGCCCTCGATGAGCATCCTCACCTCTTCGGCGTCGATGGTCTCGCGCTCGAGCAGCGCCGCGGCGATGCGGTGCATCGCGTCCTGGTTGCTCTCGATGATGGTGTGCGCCGACTGGTAGGCTTCGTCGATCAGCCGGCGCACTTCAAGGTCGATCTGGCGCGCCGTCTCTTCGCTGAAGTCGCGGTGCTGCGCGATCTCGCGGCCCAGGAAAATCTGCTCTTCCTTCTTGCCGAAGGTGAGCGGGCCGAGCCGGCTCATGCCG
>JASHPJ010000101.1 GCA_030038195.1 Acidobacteriaceae bacterium | reverse complement strand
GAGCCGAAGTGGGTGATCTCGATGGGCGCCTGCGCGACTTCGGGAGGGGTATTCAACAACTACGCTCTCGTACAGGGTGTTAACCAAGTGATTCCTGTTGACGTCTATGTTCCGGGGTGTCCGCCGCGTCCGGAGCAACTTTTGTACGCAATTACGCTTCTACAGGAAAAGATACAACGGGAACCTCGCAGCCTGTTAAAGACCCTGAATGCGGGGTGATGTGCGGCACGAAAGGAAGATTTGGGGGCCGAAGCGGGTTGGCCTGTGAGTCGGCGCCCGATGCGGATCAGTGGTTACACATCAGACAACTTGTTGAAAAAATTGTGTTCTCTGCGGATTTTCCTATGGTACGTTGGAATGTGCGGTAGGGTTGTTTTCAACGCTTCGCGGCAGGCGCGGAGCCGGGTTTGGGCGAGCTAGTTCCTTGAGCTCGCAGCCAACTGTTTCTATCTGGTTTATCCAGCTTAATTGCGGAGGAAAAACGCATGTCTTCGGGTATTTTGAAAAATTTGAGCCGGGTTCTCGCTCTGGTCGGTGTGACGGCGTTGTCCGCTGCGGCGGTAGCCCAGTCGACACCAGCGGCGAAAGGCTCCTCCGAAGGGTCCCCATCCCGGTGGGATATCTTCGCCGGATACAGCTATCTGGCGCCGAACGGCACGGTGGCGACCCCGGTGGGCAGCTCAACGGTTACGGCGAACTACGATGCGGTGAACGTGGGCGGACTGTTCAGCGGCGCCTACTTCTTCAACCGCTATGTAGGCGCCCAGGCGGAGTTCGCCGTGCATGAGTGGGGCGACAGCCGGCCCGGCACCAACATTGGCACCCATGGCAATGACGATGGCTTCCTAACCGTCGGCGGGGGCATCATCTTCCGTTTCCCGGCGGGCAACATTACGCCTTTCATCCACGGCCTGGTGGATGCGGAGGATATCGACGGGCCCTATCACAACCCCAAGACCTGGGGCCCCGGCCTGACGGTTGGCGGTGGCATGGACTATGAAACGCCGTGGTTCAATCATCACTTGGCGATCCGCCTGTTCCAGGCCGACTACGAGTACATGCATGCCGACTTCGGCCAGGGTAATTTCGGTGGCCGCGCGAACATCAACGCTGCGCGGCTGAGCGCGGGCGTGGTGTTCCATGTGGGCCAGATCGCTCCGCCGACGCCGATTACCGAATCGTGCACAGCCAGCCCCTCGGCGGTGTTCCCGGGCGACCCGATTACGATTACGGCTGCGGCCGGAAACCTGGACCCGAAGGACAACGTGGTCTATGAGTGGTCAGGCAACGGCGTGACCGGCAACGGCACGAGCGCCACGGTGGCGACCGGATCGCTGGCACCGGGCACCTACTCGGTGCAGGGCACGGTGAAGGAAGGCAAGAAGGGCAAGGAAGGCCTGAAGCCCTGGGAGACGGCGAACTGCTCGGCCAGCTTCACGGTGAAGGAGTTCGAGCCGCCGACGATCAGCTGCTCCGCCAACCCCAGCACCATCAAGCCGGGCGACACCAGCACGATTACTTCGACGGCGGTGAGCCCGCAGAACCGTCCGCTGACCTACAGCTATTCGGCTTCGGCCGGATCGGTTTCCGGCAGCGGCACCACGGCGGAGTATTCGTCGACCGGCGCGCCGACGGGAGCAGTAGAGATAACGTGTAACGTATCGGACGACAAGGGCCACTCGGCGTCAGCCAACACCACGGTGACGATCGAGGCTCCGCCCGCGCCGCCGCAGCCGCACACGCAGGCTCTCTGCTCGATCAGCTTCTCGACCGACAAGGCGCGGCCGACCCGCGTGGACAACGAAGCCAAGGCCTGCCTGGATCAGGTTGCTCTTGACCTGAAACAGAGTGCCGACGCCAAGGCGGTGGTCGTGGGCCAGTCGAATGATAAGGAGAAGGCGAAGACCGAGCGCGAAGAGAAGTACGCGGCGCACCACAAGCGCGCCAAGGTGACTGACTACGCTGCGCAGCGCGCCGTGAACACCAAGGAGTACCTGGTGACGGATCAGGGCATCGATGCGTCGCGGATCACGGTGATGACCACTACGACCGACGGCCAGACCGTGCAGAACTACCTGGTGCCGGCAGGCGCGGACTTCTCCTCCGACGTGAGCGGCACCACTCCTGTGGATGAGTCGATGGTGAAGCCGGAGGTTCGCAAGCCTCTCGGCCAGCGGCATCATCACAAGAAGGCCGCGGCAGCGCAGTAGGCCGGAACCGGAGGGCGAAACCGTTCATCGGGCCTTTCACCAGCAGTGAAGGGCCCGATGGGCGCAAGGCATGTTATTCCTTCCGTGCTAATTTTTTGAGGCTGACCGGTTTACCGGTCAGCCTTTTTCGCGTCCGGTGCGCACGGCGGCGCTCACGGTTCTGCGTGAGGGGTATGATTCCGGCGGTACGGGCTATCGCTCCGCAGTTTCGTCGGGGATGTTTTGTTGGCTATTCTGGATAGAACGAGGGAGTTTTCTGGCTGGATGAGCCGTTTGCCAATCTTTGCGGGTTTTCTGCGCCGGCACAGGTTCCTGGTGCTGGCTCTGGGAATGGTGGGGAGTTTATTGTGCGCCATGAGCGTGCAGGCTGAGACACCCTGGAGCATCGCGGGCCCGGCTGGCGGCGATGCGCGGACCTTTGCCGCGGTTCCCGGCGAGCTCGGCCATCTTTATCTGGGCACGACCAATAGCTGGCTCTACGAGTCGACGGATGGCGGCGCGGCCTGGCGCAGGCTGGCCAAGCTCGATCCCGAGGACGGGTTTGTGCTGGACAGCGTCGTGGTGGACGAGGCGCATCCTTCGACGCTGTACGTGGGGGCGTGGAAGAACTCAGACAACGGCGGGCTGTGGATCAGCCATGACAGCGGACATACCTGGAGCGAATGCACGGCGCTGAAGGGACAGCCGGTGCACGCACTGGTGCAGGCGCCTTCCGATCCGCAGACGCTGTTTGCGGGCACGCTGACCGGGATTTTTCGCAGCAGCGACGCCGGCGCGACGTGGAAACAGATCAGCCCGGTGGGTGACCGCGAGATTCACGAGATTGAGTCGCTGGCGGTGGATCCGAAGAACGACGAGATTGTCTACGCGGGCACGTGGCACCTGCCCTGGAAGACGACCGACGGCGGCAGGACCTGGCGCAATATCAAGCAGGGGCTGATTGTGGACTCCGATGTCTTCTCGATCATCATCGATCCGGAGCGGACGCGGACCGTGTACCTGAGCGCGTGCAGCGGCATTTACAAGAGCGAGAACGCGGGGCTGCTGTTTCACAAGATCCAGGGAATCCCCACCGAGGCACGCAGAACGCGGGTGCTGA
>JASHPJ010000100.1 GCA_030038195.1 Acidobacteriaceae bacterium | reverse complement strand
AGGTGTGCGCGGTGCGCGGGGCTGAGCCGGATGCGCTCCACCAGCCTGCGCGACGACGCAATGACCACCGGCTGCTCTTCAACCACCTCGACTTCCTCATGCTGCTCGTGCGGCAGCACCTGGCGAAACCAGCCCACGCAGCCGGCCACCATCATCACCGCGCCCAGCAGGCTGATGCCCGCGCTGGTCACCAGTCCCGCCACCAGCAGCGTGAACCCGAGGGCCAGCACGATGGGCCACGCGGTGGGCGCAGGCAGACGGATGTGTCCTTTCTCGGCGTGGTGCTCTTTGTGCTGCAGGATCTCCGCCATCTTCCCTTCACTTTCCCACGATGTAGACCACGGTGAACACAACCACCCACACGGCGTCCACAAAGTGCCAGTAGAGCGCCAGCACCTGGATGCGCCCGGCGTGACCCTGGTTCACGCGGCCTGCCAGGGTGAAGATCATCACCAGCGTCAGCCCCACCAGTCCCACCAGGACGTGCGTGGCGTGCAGGCCGACCAGCGAGTAGAACGTGGTGCCGAAGAGATTGGTGCGGATGGTCAGATGATCTTCAAAGATGAGCTTGCGCCACTCGATCGCGGTCCCGGCCAGGAATTCGATTCCCAGGGCCATGGTCAGCGCCCACCACAACGCGAAGCGCTTCAGCAGCCCATGCTGGATGGCATGCTCGGCCAGCACGATGGTCAGGCTGCTGGAAAGCAGGCAGATGCTGTTGAAGATGGGCACTTCGAGAATCTGCGGCGTGGGTCCGCTCACGCTGCGGCCGATGTAGTAGATATATGCGACCACGAAGATGGTGAAGATGCCTGACTCGCCTATGATCAGCGAGAACATGCCCACGCGCCCGCGCGAAGGCAGCCGCCACGACTCGTCCGCGAAGATGGGGAGTGTGCTCATCGTTCGTACTTCCAGTCAGGATCCTGCGGGTGCTTGATGTCCCAGAGCGGCCGGCGGCTGCGCACCACCGGGTCTACGGCAAAGTTGTAATCGGGCGGCGGCGAGGACGTCGACCACTCGAGCGTCCACGCGTCCCACGGATCGTTGCCGGCCGCTTTGCCGCGGCGATAGGAGTAGACCAGGTTCCACGCAAAGATGAGCACGCCGACAGCCTGGACAAATCCTCCGCACGAGATGATGAAGTTCAGCGTGTTCCATCCGCGATCGGGCTCATAGGTAAAGATGGAGCGCGGCATGCCGAGGAGCCCGACAAAGTGCATGGTGTCGAACGTGATGTGGAAACCGATGAGAAACACCCAGAAGTGCCACTTGCCGAGCGTCTCGCTCAGCATGCGTCCGGTGGCCTTGGGATACCAGTAATAAATGGCCGCAAAGATGCAAAAGACGATGGCCCCGACCAGCACGTAGTGGAAGTGAGCGATCACAAAATACGAGTTATGAAGCTGCCAGTTCCAGGGCGCAACCGAAAGCATGATACCGGTGAGCCCGGCGATAAGAAACTGGAACAGAAAGCCGATGCAAAACAGCATGGGCGTGGCAAAACGAATCTTGCCGCCCCACAGCGTAGCCAGCCAGTTGAAGATCTTGATGCCCGTGGGAATGCCCACCAGCATGGTGGAAAGCACGAAGAACGCATTCCCCACCGCGGTCATGCCCACCGTGAACATGTGATGCGCCCACACCGTCATGCTCACGAAGCCGATGCCCACCGATGCCGCAACCATGGCCGGATAGCCAAAGATGGCCTTGCGTGAAAACACCGGGATGATCTCGTTGGCAATGGCGAAGGCGGGCAGCACCAGCACGTAGACCTCGGGATGGCCGAAGATCCAGAAGAAATGGAGCCACACAATGGGCGAGCCGCCGGCCTGCGCGTCGAAGAAGTGTCCGCCAAGATAGCGGTCGATAAGCAGCATCACCTGTGCAGCGGTGAGCGGCGTGATGGTGACCAGGGTCATTCCGCTCACCACCAGCAGCAGCCAGACGAAGAGCGGCATGCGCATCAGGGTCATTCCCTTGCAGCGCATCGAGAGAGCCGTGGCGATGATATTGATTGCCGTGCCCAGCGTGCCGAACCCGCTCACGATCAGCGAAAGCGCCCAGTAGTCGGTACTGTGTCCGGGCGAGAAGGCGCGCGCCGTGAGCGGCGCGTAAGCGAACCAGCCGACATCGGGCGCGTTGCCCACGCCATAGCTGCCGAATCCGCCGATGAAGCTGAAGTAGAGCATCAGCCCGCCGAAGGCGGTGAGCCAGAAGCTGAAGGCGTTGAGCCGCGGAAACGCCATGTCGCGCGCGCCGATCATCAGCGGCACAAGATAGTTGGCAAATCCGAAGAGAATCGGCATGCCCACCAGGAAGACCATGGTGGTGCCATGCATGGTGAACAGCTCGTTGTAAACCTCGGGCGAAACAAAGTGATTGTGCGGTATCGCGAGCTGGATGCGGATGGCCATGGCCTCGGCGCCGGCCACCAGCAGGAAGAAGATCGCGTAGACGATATAGAGAATGCCGAGCTTCTTGTGATCGACCGTGACTACCCAACTGTGCAGCCATTCGAGCAGGCCGGCGCGCGGGCGCGTCGCGTCAACTGCGCCGGGAATCGGGAAAGTCTGGTCCGCCATCGTCGTCCTTCAGTGCAGCGTCGTCAGATACGCCACCAGTTGATCGATCTGTTGGTCGCTGAGCTGCATTGCGGGCATCAGCGCTCCGGGTTTGAACTGATTGGGATCCCGAATCCAGGCGCGCAGGTTGGCCGGCGTATTGTCGGCCGCGCCGGAGGCGATGGTGGCCCGGCTCATCAGGTGCGTGAGATCGGGCCCGAAGGTTCCCTTTGCCGCAGTGCCGGTCACCGTATGGCAGTTCATGCACGCCTCGGTCTCAAAGATGCGCCGTCCTGCAGCCACCGCCGCATCCTGTGCGCCCGGCTTCTGCTGGTTCTTCACCCAGGCATCGAACTGCTGCGGCGTATCCACATACACGCGAAGGAGCATCTTGGCGTGCTCCACGCCGCAGAACTGCGCGCACTGCCCCAGGTACAGGCCGGGCGTGCGCGGATCGAGCCACATTTCATTGGGATGATTGGGAATCAGATCGGTTTTGCCGCCGAGCTGCGGCACCCAGAAGCTGTGATCCACGTCGGCCGACAGCAGCTTGAGATAGGTAGACGTGGGCTGCCGTCCGCTGCTCACCGGGATGTGCAGCTCGTTGGCCGTCACGATGCCCAATGTCGGATAGCGGAACTCCCACCAGAACTGATGGCCTACCACCGTTACTTCCAGCGCCGACTTCGGCCGGGGAGCGTCCTGTATGGCAAAGATAATGCGCGCGGTGGTGAGGAACAACACCACGACAATCAGCACGGGAATCACCGTCCAGGCCAGCTCCACCTGCAGGCTGCCGTAGACCTGCGCCGGCTCGTGCTGTGCGTCCTCGTCGTTGCGCGCGCGGAACTTGATCAGCGCGTAGGCGAGCAGCCCGCCCACCACAACGAAGATGGTGCCGGTGATGAGCAGGACGAAGAGCGAGAGTCCGAAGATCTCATGAGCCGGCGTGGTGACCGGCGCCAGGGTGCTGGGCGTCGACTGCGGACCCTGCGCGAGCGCGGAAGATGCGCCGGGACAGGACGGGAAGATGAGCGTGAGCCAGAAACGAATCGATGCAAGAGGCCGTCTTTGCTGCATACTCATCAATCTTCCGCTCTCCTTGCCGCGGACAGCACCGCATAGCGGAAACATCGTGTGGCTGTGTGGGAGCCAATCCTGAACAGGCTGCTCATCGGCCCACCAATCGCCCCTCAGGACAACTCGTGGTTTCCATTTTCCTGTAACAGGAATCCTGCGCGCCACTCCCTTCGTTCGCGCAACCGGAAACAGGTTTGCTGAAACCGATTATAGCTCCCGGGATTCTCACACGAGTTGCAGACCATGAGACGCCCGCTGGAGAAATTCACAGTTGCGTAAGAATCCCGATTCGGTACGCGTTGTGAGATCGCTATCGCCACTTCATCGATGCCGCGCAGGCGTTCGACAAGGCTCGCATTTGCAGGAAAGATTCTCCGTTGCGTGAAAAGCGGACTGCGGGCTCGCGGCGCAAAACGATGAAAGCTGCATCCGTGGAGAAATGCTCCAAGCAAGCTCTGATCGAGTGCAAGAATGCGTGAACCCCACCTCTCAGGGGCTAAAACCCCACTCATTTCGCCGCCTTTTGTGGCACGGCTGAAGCCGTGCCCTTTCAAAGCTCTTGAAGCTCTTACCTTGCTCGGATGAGTTTTTAGACAGGTTCTAAGACCCTTCGCGCAGCGCCAGCTCTTCGTCCAACCGCTCATGGAGCCGTGCCGAAAAGCCGGCGGGCAGCTCGAAGACGCGGTTGTCGGCCAGTAGTACTACCACGTTGCGCGTGGAGTCCAGCACCGCGCAGCAGATCTCGCAAGTCTCCAGGTGCTTGTCGATCTCCGCGCGCAGCTCCGCGTCCACCTCGCCGTCAATATAAGCAGAGATGTGCTCCCACACGTGTTTGCAGTCGATCCTCATCTTGCCCACCCAAACAGCTTGCGCCCTTTGGGTGCAAACCTTTTCAGCTTTGGCGTCAGCTCGCGTTGCAAAAGCGCTCGCGCGCGATGCAGGCGGACCTTCACCGCGCCTTCGGTAATGCCCAGCGCGGCTGCGGTCTCGCGCCCATCCATCTCTTCGATGTCCCTGAGCAACACGACGTTACGGTAAATCGCCGGCAGCCCTTCGATGGCCTTGCGCAGCAGCGCGCCAAGCTCCTCGCGCTCCAGCGCTTCGGCCGGAATCTCGCGCCAGCTTGTCAGCACAGCCGGGGTAAAGTCACCGGACTCGCCGTCGGTCAGCGCGTCCAGCGAATCCTCGCGGCGATTGTCGTTCTTGCGCAGCCGTCCTAGTCCCTCGTTCCGGGCAATCGAGAGCACCCAGGTGCGGAACTGCGAGTCGCCGCGAAACAGGTGCAGGTTGCGATAGACCTTGATCACCGTCTCCTGCGCCGCATCCTCGGCCTCAGCCTCGTTACGCAGCAAGGAAAGCAGCAAAAAGTAGATCGGCCGCTCGCAGGGCCGGATCAGCTCGTGAAAGAGGCGCTTTTCTCCGGCCAAGATGCGGCGGATACATGCAGCTTCGTTTTCCGGATTGGAGGGCCTGGTCATGCGGATCGAAGTCGGAAGGGTAAAAGCGCGCTGGGCCGATAAGTTGCCGGGAAGCCGCAGCTTGCCACCACCAGCTACTCCGGTTGCGCGGCGCCCAGGGCTCCCAAACCCCGCCTGAAATCCGTGCTTCAGCCTAAGTTTATCAATTTAAATACCAAATCTTTGTCGCAAATTATGAAATGGGCTGTACAATTGCCCCACAAGGAGTACGGAACGGAGACTTTTTATGGCCGGAGACATGCAACTCACATGCAGCGATTGCGGGCAGGATTTTACCTTCACCGCTGCCGATCAGGCGTTTTTTCAGGAACGCGGTTTTTCTACCCCCAAACGTTGCAAGCCCTGCCGCCAGGCCAAGAAAGCTGACCAGGGTGGAAGCGGTTACCGTTCTGCTCCTTCGCATGGAACTCCAGTGATTTGTTCCGGTTGCGGTCAGCCGACGACGGTGCCGTTTGAGCCCCGCGGCGATCGGCCGGTATATTGCCGTGATTGCTATACAGCACGCAAGGGCAGCGGCGGCGGACGCGGCCGTTGAGTGGACACCGGTTCGCGCATCGTGGCAGGGGCGATCTGCAATCCTTCCCGTGCCGAGCCGGAATAACCGGGGCAAAAGCCGTTGAACCCGCCACCATGGTTCTCTGCGATCCTCGCGGCTCAGTCTGAATTCCACGACTCGCGTTGAAAATTTCGCCGTCTATTTACACACCGCGCGCGCAGGCCGCGTGCGCGGAAGGGGCGTTGCGTGCGCTTGTCCCACCCGCATCGCGCGCGCAAAATCCTCATGGACATTCAACGCAGCAGCCGGTAAACTTGCGGTCGCAAGTCTTCTCCAATGCCAGGCATATTCGATCTTTGCGCAGGATTTCGGAACTTCCGGTCTTCCTTGAGGAAACGCTTCGCTGGCGTAGCGCTCCGTTCTGCCGCCGATCTTTTGAACGGAGGCGCCTCGCCGCATGAGTGACGCGATCCTGGCTGCCCGCAGCTTGAAAAAAGACTATGACCAGGGACGCGTGGAAGCTCTCCGCGGCGTGGACCTTTCGATTGCTGCCGGCGAGTATGTTGCCATCAGCGGCCCGAGCGGTAGCGGCAAGTCCACGCTGCTGCAGTTGCTCGGCGGACTCGACTCGCCCTCCAGCGGCGAAGTGCTATTTGAAGACGCAGCGCTTGGCTCAGCCATGGATCTCGACACCTACCGCTCCTGCAAGGTCGGCTTCATTTTCCAGGCCTTTCATCTGCTGCCCACGCTGTGCGCCATTGAAAACGTGCAGGTGGCCATGCTGGCGCGCAACTGCAGATCGAGCGAGCGCGCCGACCGCGCCGAGGTGCTGCTCACGGAGATGGGCCTCAAGCACCGCATGCGCCACTATCCCAACGAGCTCTCCTCCGGCGAGCGGCAGCGTGTAGCCATTGCCCGCGCACTGGCCAACGACCCGGCGATCCTGCTGGCCGACGAGCCCACCGGCAATCTCGACAGCAAAAACTCTGCGCACACCATGGAGATTCTCAAGGAGATTCAGCGTGAGCGCGGCATGACGCTGGTGATCGTTACCCACGACCAGGAGATTGCCTGCTCTGCGCCACGCCACGTCCGCATCCGCGACGGGAGGATCGAGGCATGAGCACATGCGCGTTCCTGCTTTGCGCTGCGCTGGCCATGGCTGCGCTACCCTCCGCCGCAGCCGATGCGCGCGCAGCGCTCGCGGCGCAGCGGCAGCGCATTGAATCGGCTGACTTCACGACCGCCGGCCGCTTCGTCCGCGTGGACCCCGGCGGCGCGCGCACCAGCTACGGAGTTTCCATCAAGGCACACGGCTTTCCCGGCGAGCTGCGCGTGCTAGTCGAGATCACTTCACCCGCGTCCGCGCGCGAAAACATCCTGCTTGCCATGCGCTTCAACGGATCGAGTTCCATTGAGATTGCGCGCCCCGGCCACCCGGTCGCTGCGCTGCCCTTCGATGCCTGGAGCGATGGCCCGCTGGGCAAGGGATTCAGCTACGAGGATTTCCTGGAGCAGCAGTACTTCTGGCCGGAGCAGAGCCTGCTGGCGGAGACAAAATTCGGCGCGCGCGACTGCGACCTGGTCGAGAGCGCGCCCGGCCCGGCCGATAAGACGCACTACGCGCAGGTGAAGACCTGGCTCGACCATACCATCGGTTTTCCCGTGTACGCGGAAAAGACCATGAAAGGCGCGGGCGCGGTGAAGGAGTTTACGTATTACGGGCTGCGCCACAACGGCGGCGTGTGGTCAGCCAGCCAAGTGGAAGAAAAGACCCGTGGCCAGGGCGGCTCGACGCTGTTGATCATCGACCGCGGCAGCGCCAGGGCCAATCTGCGCGCCAGCGATTTCAGTCCCACACAACTCTCGCGCTTTTAGGAACAGTCATGGGTATCGCTCTTTGGATTGTGCTCATCCTCGCAGCTCTCATCGCAGTGGGAATGCTCTACGAGATGCTCGGCAGCCGCCGCGACGCGCGGCTCTACGCCGGCGCGGGCCGCTGGATTGCCATCGGCCGTGGAGCGCGGCTCTACGTGCTCGAAGCCGGCTCCGGCGAGCCGACCGTTCTGTTCGAGTCGGGCATTAGCGCAACCAATCTCAACTGGCGCCGCATCCAGCAGTCGGTTGCGGAGTTCACCCGGACCGCATCCTACGACCGCAGCGGCCTGGGATGGAGCAGTCCCTGCCGCACCGCACGCACGCCTGCCAACATCGCTGCGGAGCTGCACGAGATGCTGGGGCGCGGCGGCATCAAGCCGCCTTACATCCTCGTCGGTCACTCCTTCGGCGGCCTGGTCATGCGCCGCTACGCGCTCGACTATCCCGAGGATGTGCTGGGTATGGTGCTGGTCGATCCCATGCGCTGCGAAGAGTGGCCTCCGCTCGATCAGGCCAGGCAGAGCGAGCTGGAGCGCGGCCGCAGACTCATCCGTTTTGCTTCGCCCATTGCGCGCTGCGGCCTGACGCGGCTTGCGGTTACGTCGCTGTTTCATCGCGCCGGCAAGCTGTCAGGCCAGTTGGCGGGCGCAGCGGGATCGGGCGGCCGGCACGTGCTCAACCGCATCACCACGGAAGTGGGAAAGATGCCGCGCGAGGTGTGGCCGGCGGTTGCCTCGCACTGGTCGCGCCCCGGCTTCTACGCCGGCATGCGCAAGCACATCGAATCCATTCCGGACACGGTGCGCGAGATGCACGCCGCCGAGCCCATCCGTGGGATTCCGGTCACCGTGCTCACGCCGGGTCAATCCAAGCCGCTGAGCGAAGAGTGCCTGCGCCGCATCGGCAACCGCGTTCGCCAGGTGATTGCCCCGGCCAGCGCCCACTGGATCCATCTCGACGAGCCGGAGCTGGTCATCGATTCCATCCGCGACCTGGTGCAGGCGGCAACCGCGCCTTCCCCAGTCCTGCAGACCAGTCTTTCGGCAGATTGATCGTTGACGTTTCGCCGTAGCGTGCATCTAAGTTAGAAGTTGGGATGTTTCCGGACTCCGTGCACCGATGGGGTGCATGCCGCGCGTCAAGCTAGCGCGCGGCGCCCGCATGATCCGCATGATAGACTACCCATATATGCTACGCAGAACCGCCGCTTCCAGCAGCGTGTGGCGTGCCACGCTCGCCAGCGCACTCTGCGTGCTTGCGCTTGTTTTCTTTATTGAAGCCAAGACTGCATGGTACGGCCCCGCGCGTGGAGTGGGAAGCGCTGTGCGCGCTTCCAAGGCCATGCCTGCCGACGTGCCGCGTGTCATTCAGCACGGCGTTCCCGTACCTGACCCCATCCATCCGCAGCTTCCCTTCGCGTTGTTGCCGGCGCTGGCGCTCCTGTGGACGGCGGCCGATCTGCCGCTTCGTCACGATGCAATTCACAGCCGCATCCAGTCCTCGCTCGCCACATTTTCTCCGCAGCTCTTTTTCCGTCCGCCGCCGGAACTCTCCTGAATTTCCGCCGGTTTGTTGCGCGGCGCAGCTTTCCTGACAATTCATCCGCTGGACTTGTATTCTGCTCCTAATAGCGTTGCGAGCGGTGTTCGCTGTGAGGCGGATAGGCCATGCCAGGTAATTTTGTCGCTCGATCCGGCGTGGCGCCGCGCGCTTTCTACGGGTCCCTCTTGTAAAAAGACGGCATTTGCCAGGGATGAAGGAGTGGCGCGCGACGGGCAACTCAAATGGCTGTGCGCGGTATCAAATCATGCGCGGCTTGCGCGATCCGCACTCATTCCCTGTTCTGAACCCATGGATCGCCTTATCCCCAGTTGCTTTCAAGCAGGAGCATGAACGGCATGTACAAGGAAGTTTCTCTCGGGTCGATTGCTTTGGTTTTGTGCGCAGCCTGCGGCCTCAGCGCCTGTCACTCTGACTCGGGCAGCGCCGCGGCGTCCGCGATTCCCGCGGCGCGGGTCGCCGTGGCACAGCGCGGAGACATCGCGCATGTATTGACTCTTGCCGGGCAGTTCCAGCCTTACCAGGTGGTGGACGTGCACCCGAAGGTAAGCGGCTACATGAAGCGCATCAACGTTGACATCGGCGACATCGTGCACCAGGGCGAAACCCTGGCCGTGCTGGAAGTGCCCGAGCTGCGCGCGCAGGTGGAACAGACCGTATTCGAGCTCAAGCAGAGCCAGGAAGAGATCACGCGCGCGCAGCACGAGATCAACGGCGCTGAGGCGATGCACGCCGCGCTGCATGCCGAATCCGAGCGGCTGCGCCAGGCCGCCGCCACGCGTCCCGGACTGATCGCGCAACAGGAACTCGACGACGCGCAGTCGAAAGATTTGTCGTCGCAGGCGCAGGTTGACTCGGCAAAAGCCGCCATGGCCGCCGCGCAGCAACATGCCGAGGCCGCGCGGGCCGACAACGAGCGCGTACAGGCTCTTGAAAACTACACCGACGTGATTGCTCCCATCTCCGGCGTGGTCATCTGGCGCTACGCCGACACGGGCGCGCTGATCCAGGGCGGCACCAACTCCAACGACCAGGATCTGCCCATCGTGCGCCTGTCACAGAGCAGCCTGCTGCGCCTGCGCGTTCCCGTGCCGGAGGACGATGTGCGCTACGTGCATGAAGGCGACCTGCTCCAGGTGCGCGTCGACGCCATCGGCCGCTCCTTTACCGGCAAGGTCGTCCGCTTCACGCGCAACGTCAACTTCGAGACACGCACCATGGAAACCGAAGTGGACGTAGAGAACAAGGACCTCTCGATAACGCCCGGCATGTATGCCAACACCATGCTGCAGCTTGCCACGGTCAGGAACGTGGTCACCATTCCGGTGGAAGCGCTGGTGCTCAATGCGCGGCAGCAGCAGACGGTGTACGCGCTCGACAGCTCAAACCACGTGCACATTCGCAATGTAACGGTCGGCGTCGAAGGCTCGAAGCTGGCCGAAATCGAGAGCGGGCTGAGCCCGAGAGATCGCGTCATCCTTGGCGGGCAGGACCAGTACACCGATGGCGAAGAGGTGAATCCTCTTGTGGCATCCACACAAGCCTCAGAGACCGTGCAGGAAACCGGAGGCATGATCGACCTGAAGGCCCAAGCAAACGGAGGCGGCCGGTAAATGCCCAAGTTTGCCCTTCGATTTCCTTACTTCATCCTCATGCTGTGCCTGATCATCGCGCTCGTGGGCACGGTTGCCGTGGTGCGCATGCCGGTGGACCTGTTCCCGGACATCGACATGCCGGTGGTGGTGGTAGCTACGTTTTATAACGGCATGCCGCCACAACAGATCGAAGCCGACATCACCAACACCTTTGAGCGATTCTTCACGCTGGCCGCAAATGTGGATCACAGCGAGTCTCGCTCGCTCACCGGCGTGAGCCTCATCAAGATCTACTTTAAGCCGGGCACCGATCCCAACGCGGCGCTGAGCAACATTGCCAATCTCGCCATGGCCGACCTGCGCCGCCTGCCGCCGGGCACCCTGCCTCCGGTGGTGCTGGGCATGACAGCCTCCACGCAGCCGGTGTGCCTTGTCACCCTCAAGGGAAAGGGATTGAATGAAACCCAGCTCAAGGACCTGGCGCAGTTCCAGGTGCGCAACCAGATCTCGAATGTGCAGGGCGCATCGGTGCCGCAGCCTTATGGCGGCACTTACCGGCAGATCCAGATCTACGTCGATCCGCTCAAGCTCGAGGCGCGCAACCTGAGCCTGAACGACGTGGTCAAGGCGGTGGACAGCTCCAATCTCATTTTGCCTGCAGGCGATGTGCAGATCGGCACGAAAGACTACAACATCTACGCCAACAGCCAGTTCCCCGACGCCAGCTCCATGAACGACATGCCGCTCAAGTCGGTGGGCAACTCCTCGGTCATGGTGGGCGATGTCGGCAAGGCGGTGGATTCAGGCGCGCTGCAATACAACATCGTGCGCATCGACGGGCAGCGCAGCGTCTACGTACCTATCTTCAAGCAGGGCGGCGACAGCAATACCATCACCATCGTGAACGGGATCAAGGCGGCCATCAAGCATCTCGTGGATATTCCGCCTCAGCTCAAGACCGCGGTCGTCTTCGACCAGTCGGTCTTCGTCAAGATGGCCGTCAGCAATGTCTCGCGCGAGGCCGCTATTGGCCTGGTGCTGACGGGGATCATGATCCTCATCTTCCTGGGCAGTCCGCGCGCCACCGTGGCCGTGCTGCTGGCCGTACCGCTGTCCATGCTGGTCTGCCTGCTCATCACCAGTTGGACGGGCGGCTCCATCAACACCATGATCCTGGGCGGGCTGGCGCTGGTCTTTTCGCGGCTGATCGATAACGGCGTAATCGTTCTCGAAAATATCTTCCGCTTTATGGAGATGGGCCACGATCCCGTGGAAGCGTCTGAAAAAGGCGGCATGGAAGTCTCGCTTGCCGTGCTGGCCGCCACCTTTACCACGGCCATCGTCTTCTTTC
Organism: Acidobacteriaceae bacterium; assembly: GCA_030038195.1. Taxonomy (GTDB): domain Bacteria; phylum Acidobacteriota; class Terriglobia; order Terriglobales; family Acidobacteriaceae; genus Telmatobacter. The sequence goes on along the minus strand of JASHPJ010000100.1, from coordinate 5,122 downwards.
CCGTCACCTTCTTCAGCGGCGTGAGCAAATATATCTTCACGCCGCTCGCGCTCGGCGTGGGACTCTCCATCTTTGCGTCCTACTTCTTCGCCATGACCGTGGTGCCGCTCTACTGCGCAAAGTTCGTAAGGCCGCATCACACGCTGGACGGCGGCGCAGACGAAAAGCAATCGATCTTTGCCCGGTTCGACCGCGTCTTCAACGAAAAGTTCCAGGCCATGCTCGTCTGGTATGAAGGGCTGGCCAAACGCTCCATGGAGCGGCCCGGTCTGGCCACGATCGTTATCACTGCCGGCATGGCGCTCGTCCTCCTGGTTACATTCCCCTTCCTCGGCCGCGCTTACTTTCCGCGCACCGATCCAGGCCAGTTTGTCATTGATGTGCGCATGCCCAGCGGCACGCGGCTTTCGGTCAGCGATGCGTACATCGCCAAGGTCGAAGGCGTGATCCGGAGCGTGGTCAAGCCGAAGGACCTGGGCATGATCGTCTCCAACATCGGCGTCTACCCTGATCTTTCAGCGATCTATACCACCAATGCCTCCATGGACACGGCCTTCGTGCAGACCAGTCTCCAGGAGGATCACAGCATCGGCAGCTACGAGTACATGCGCCGCGTGCAGGCTAGGCTCGCGCGAGAGATGCCGGAGCTCTCCACCTACTTCCAGGCCGGCGGCCTGGTGGATTCCGTCATCAACCAGGGGCTTCCCGCACCCATCGATATTCAGATCAAGTCGCAGGACATGGAGCAGTCCTACCTGCTTGCGCAACAGATCGCTACAAAGGTAAAGGCGCTGCCCGGCGTGAGCAACGTTTACATCCCGCAGAGCATCGACTATCCCGGCCTTGAGCTAAACATCGACCGCGAACGCGCCAGCCTGATCGGTCTTTCGGCCAAGGACGTGGTGGACAACGTCATTACCGCGCTCACCTCGGACGGCATGGTGGCACCCAGCTACTGGATTGACCCGCGTAGCGGCAACAACTACATGGTCACCGTGCAGTACGCTACGCACTGGCTCGACAACATGTCGATGGAGGACCTTGAAAATATCCCGCTGCGCGGCACGCGTCCGCCGGGCTTTACACCCCTGCAGCAGAGCGAGAAAGCTAATCCGGCCACGCTGGATGCGCTGCGCGGCGATCACGCCGCAGGCTATGTGCCGCTGGGCGAAGTCGCCGATATCCAGCAGATCAACACGCCCACCGAGGTGGATCACTACCAGATTCGCCGCGTGATCGACATTTACGTCGCGCCCAGGACCGAAGCGCTGCAGAAGATTGGCGCGCGGATTGATAAGCTCATTGCGCAGACGCCGCACGACCGCAACACGGTCATTGACGTGCGTGGGGCGGTGGTCAGCATGAACCAGGCCTTTCATGACTTCGGCCTCGGCCTCATCATCGCCGTCCTGCTTGTCTATCTCATCCTGATGGCACAGTTCCGCTCGTTTATCGATCCGTTCATCATTCTCATGGCCATCCCGCCGGGACTCATCGGCGTGGCACTCATCCTGCTCGTCACCGGCAGCACGCTCAACATCATGTCGCTCATGGGCGTCATCATGATGACCGGCATCGTGGTTTCGAACAGCATTCTAATCGTCGAGTTCGCAGGCATTCTCCACGCGGACGGCCGTCCGCTGGTCGATGCCGTGGTGCAGTCGTGCAAGATTCGCCTGCGGCCCATTCTCATGACGTCTCTCGCCACGCTGCTGGGCATGATTCCCATGGCGCTGGGACTCGAAGCCGGAAGCGAGCAGTATGCGCCGCTGGCGCGCGCCATCATCGGTGGCCTGGCCGTCTCGGTTGTGGTTACTGTATTTCTGGTTCCCGCAGTGTACCTGGTTATCCATGGCCGGCGCGAAAAGCACACTGCCGCAGCCGGAGGTGGTCCGTTATGAGCACGCACACCATGAAAAAAGCATCGACAGCCGCATTGGTTCTTGCCGCGTTCTGTACTGCGGCGACGGGGCAGCAGCTTGCGCTGCCTTCCGCTCCGCAGGCGCATCTGCTCGCCGCTGCCGCTGGCCAGTCGTCCATGGCTGCGCAAGCGGGCAGCGCGCAGTCTTCCACCGGGTCAAGGCTCACCCTCGCCGAGGCCGAGCAGATGGCCATCCGCAACAATCCCAACATCAGCGTGGCGCGCCTGCTGGCCCTGGCGCAGGCGCAGGTTACACGTGAAACCCGCTCGGTCGAGATGCCCACGGCCGTTGGTGACCTCACCGCCGTAGGATCGCACCTCAACAGCCGCATCACAGCGGGCTTGCTCAACAATCCGTCGATCTACGACCGCGCCGCCGGCGGACTCACCGTCAGCCAGCTCATCACCGACTTTGGCCGCACGCACAACCTGGTGCTGAGCGCGCAGTCGAGCGCGCGCGCGCAGCTTGAAAACAAGCACGCCACCGAGCAGGACATCACGCTCACTGTCGATCAGGCGTTCTACTCGGCGCTGACCGCACAGGCGGTGCTGCGCGTGGCGGAGCAGACGCTGGCGCAGCGCCAGGCCACCGGCGACCAGGTGGCCGCGCTCACCAAGGCGAAGATCAAGTCCGATCTCGACCTGAGCTTTGCCAGCGTGCAGATTGCGCAAGCCAACCTGATGCTGGTGGACGCAAAGAACAACGAGCAGGCGGCGATGGCTGCACTGGACGATGTGCTGGGCCTCGAGACCAGCCAGCGGTACACGCTGGTGGATGAAACCGGCGGCAACCCTCCGCCGGCTCCCGAGGATGCCGAGGCGCTGGTGCAGTCGGCGATGACTGCGCGCCCCGATCTGGCTGCGCTCAACGATGAGTCGCTTGCGGCCAGGCAGTACAGCACCGCGCAGCGCGACCTGTGGATGCCTACCGTCTCCGCACTCGCAGCCGTGGGCGGCACGCCGGTGCGCGCTGACCAGATTGAATCCTCGTGGTATGGCGCGGCCGGAGCCAATATCAGCATTCCCGTCTTCAACGGATTCCTGTTCAACGCCGAGGTCAGGGAAGCCCGGCTGCGCGCGCAGGCCGACCAGGAAAAAGTCCGTAACCTGCGCGACAGCATCGCCCGCGACGTGCGGACCGCCGTGCTCAACGCGCAGGCCGCTTTCCAGCGCATCGCCGTAACCCAGGAGATGCTCAGCCAGGCCAACCTCGCCCTGGATCTGGCGCAGGCCCGCTACAAGATCGGCCTGAGCAGCATTGTGGAGTTGACCGAAGCGCAGCTTACACAGACCCAGGCCGAGATTGCCAACACCAGCGCGCGCTATGCTTACCAGACGGCTCTCGCGGAGGTACGCTACCAGGTGGGCCAGTGAAAAATCTGATTTGAGAGACAAGATGGGACACGGAAGATCGCAGCCGTTCCCTGCTCCCTATTCCCTGCCTTTAAATGATGCTGGCACTCTTGCCGCGCGACAGCACGGCAGCTTTGCGCCGGTCCTTTGCGGCGTGGTCGATCTTCTTCCAGAAACCCACAAAGTAATCCACGGCGGAGATGGTGGAGACCAGCACGGTGAAGTAAATCGCGGCAATCGCATACCACTTCACCGGAATCACCAGCACGCCGATCTGCCACTGGTCCCAGCGGTGCGCCAGGATGGCGGAGACCACGGAGACGATCTGGATCACGGTCTTCAGCTTGCCAAGCTCGCTGGCCGTGATGGTGAACCCCTCGGATGCGGCAATCGACCTGAGTCCCGAGATCAGAAACTCGCGGCCGATGATCACCACGGCGATCCACACTTTGACGATCTCGGGATTGTAGGCCACCAGCTCGATCAGCGCGGCCGTGACCATGATCTTGTCGGCCAGCGGGTCGAGCAGCGTGCCCATGGTGGTGATTTGCCCGCGCCTGCGCGCCAGGTATCCGTCCAGCCCGTCGGTGATGGATGCCAGAATGAACAGGATCGAGGCCGCAATCTCCTGCACGCCCTCCGGCCCGCTCCAGGGAAAGTGCGGCGAAAGGATCCACAGGAACAGCGGGATCATGACGATCCTGCTCATCGTAATGGAGTTCGGTAAATTCATCCCGGCTGCCGGCGATTCCACATCTTGCGGCTTGCCCCTGTCATCCAGCCAAAGAACGGTTTGCAGGCGATCAAACCGCTACCACAACTATAATCGCCTTCCCGAGCCGCCGTGCGGGTTCTTCGGCGGATGAGAAGGCCCATCCCGGTTACCGAAGCGGGAGAAGCGTAAACTTTTCGGGAATTCCGGCGACTCGGACGACGCATCGGCAGTCTTTTCCGAAAGCAGACCGATCGCCGCAGGGCGCTGCGGCTCAGGCCGTATCGACATATAGCCGGTTGAGCGATGGGCAAAATTTCTGGGTTTTACAGAGGTATTGGTGCAGTACGAGGCGAACTGCAGGTTCCGCCACGGCGGATCTTCGACCTTCGACTCCGCAAGCCGCAAAAGACGCGGCTTGCTACGCTCAGGATGACAGCGTATTTGTGATACGAACTGCAGACTCAGGACACTAGGCGTAGATCCCGCGCTGGCGGATGGTAAACGCCACGCGGTCAATGGCCAGCATGTACGCGGCGATGCGGTTGTTCACGTTGTGCGCCTCGGCATAGCGGATCACGTCGTCGAAGCTGTCGCGCAGGATATTTTCGAGCTGATCGTTCACGTTGGCTTCCTTCCAGAAGTACCCCTGGCGGTCCTGCACCCACTCGAAGTAGCTGGCCGTCACGCCGCCGGCGTTGGCCAGAATGTCCGGCACGATGAAGATTCGCTTCTCCGCCAGAATCTCGTCGGCCACGGCGGTCGTGGGGCCGTTCGCGCCTTCCACGACGATTTTGGCTCTCACCTTTTCGGCGTTGCGGCTGGTGATCACGTTCTCCGTTGCCGCCGGAATCAGAATCTCGCAGTCGCTGATGAGCAGCTCCTCGCTGGGCATGGCCTCCGCGCCGGGGAAAGAGAGAATCGACTCGTTGCGGTACTTGTATTCGAGAAGCTGATGAACGTCGATGCCGTTGGGATTGAACAGGCCGCCCTCCTTCTCCGCCACGCCGATGATCTTGTAGCCCTTCTCCTGCATCAACCGGGCCGCGTTCGAGCCCACGTTGCCAAAGCCCTGCACGATCACACGACAGCCTTCCCGCTGCAGCCCCAGGTAGCGCAGGCTCTCGTCACAGGCC
>JASHPJ010000099.1 GCA_030038195.1 Acidobacteriaceae bacterium | reverse complement strand
CGAGGGCAGAGTTAGAAAACTGCGCAGCCAGTCGATCTTGGCCTTGCCGTAGTTCTCAATCTCGTTCCAACCGCTGGCGCCGCTCAGGATCGCGGCGATGGCAATGAGCAGATTCTCTTCCAAAAGGTGTTCCCGCGTCCGCTCCACCCGCGGGTCCTTCAACTCGGAAAAATACTCCAGGGGACTCTTCATGTCCCTATCTCATCCCCACTATCTATCGCTGCATATAGCGTTTAAGATGCGTTTGCCCTGGTGGGTCAGTTTGAATTTGACGACTAGTGTGGGTCAACACAATGAATGACAAAGGCAAGAAAAAAATAGAGAGCAATCAGGACAGCGATGGGAACCAAGACGAACTTGGTCGCTTTCCTCATACCAGCCATGCTCTCAGGCATTGGCCTGTAGCGCAAGTGAAAAGGTGCCCTTGAGGCCGGGTACCCCAGGTCCCTCGCATTTGGGGACCTGAGAAACCACAGCACTCAACCGGCCTTTTCTATCGAAACAACAACACTAAATACTGATCCCCACCTTGTACCGCGGCCACAACGGACGCTCCGCTGAATGATCGATCGTCGGCTCGCTGTCGCACTCCACTGCGATCACCGTGGCCGGCGTGTCCGGCGCTTCCATCGGCATGCCGGTGAGACGGAAGCTGAACTCGTCCTGCGTGAACTCCACCTTCTGCCCGGTCTTCAGAATCTTGGCCGAGAGCGCCTTTGCTTTGAGCCCGCCAATGGCCACCACGACTTCGGGCTTATAAAAATCCAGCCACTCGGCGGCCGGCGTGTGGCCCGGCCAGCCATGCACGTGTACATAGAGCGTGTTGCCCTTGCGCGTGTAATTGCAGCTTGCGTTGGGAACAAGCTGCCCGCGGTCCGTGCCATAGATTGTGCTGCCGTTCGTATCCATCCAACGGCCCACGGCTTCCAGCACCTCCACGCTGGCCGGCGGTACGGAGCCATCCGGCATAGGGCCGATGTTCAGCAGATAATTGCCGCCGCCGCGCGCGCACGTAGCCAGGTTGTCCACAATCACCTGGGGCGTCTTCCACGCATCGTCTGCGCGGTTAAAGCCCCAGCTATTGTTGAGCGTCATGCACGACTCCCACGCGCGCCCCACGGCCGCGGCCTCGATGTGCTGCTCCGGCGTGGAAAAATCGCCGGGCAGCCCGTTGCGGTTGTTTACGATGATCTCCGGCTGCAGCTCGAAGACCATCTCGTTCATCTTTTCCGACTCCCAGCCCTCAGGCGTCAGCGGCCAGGAAACGTCATACCAGAGAATGTCGATCTTGCCGTAGTTGGTGAGCAGCTCGCGGATCAGCCCGTGCGTGTAGTCCACGAACCGCCGCCGCGCGGCCTCGTCGGTCTTGCAGATGGCTCCGTCCGGATGGTGCCAGTCCATCAGCGAGTAATAAAAGCCTACGCGCAAGCCCTCCGCGCGCGCCGCTTCGACATACTCGCGCACCAGGTCGCGGCCCGGCCCCTGCTTCACCGCGTTATAGTCGGTGAGCCTGGTGTCGAAGTTGCAGAAGCCTTCGTGATGCTTGGTGGTCATCACCATGTACTTCTGTCCGGCGCGCCTGGCCAGCCGCGCCCAGTCGCGCGCCGCGTTGGGCTTGGGCTTGAAGTGCCTGGCCAGAATCTCGTACTGCGGAATCGGCACGCCCTCCTGCTCCTTCACCCACTCGTGCTGCCCGATCACACTGTAAAGTCCCCAGTGGATGAACATGCCAAACCTGGCCTGGTGCCACCACTCCATCCGCTGCGCGCGCGTCGCATCCTGCTTCTGGTCGGCCGCCGACTCGCTGGCCGTCGCCGCCTGTCCGCCCGGCAATCCCATCCCTTCGGCATGCGCTGCCGCCAGCGCCATCGCTCCGGCCGCGCCAAACTGCTTCAGAAACGACCGTCTCGTGCTCTCGCCCCAATCCATGGGTTTTCTCCTTGTTTCCGTAATGGACTTGGCAGAATCGGCCGCGCTGCCGTTAGCGCTTACGAAAACCGGCCAAATTGCTGTCGAGCCACTATAGCAGAACCGGCCCGCGCTTTCGTTCTCTGAAGGCTTTTCAATGCGGTCCACAACAACGGTGTCCACCAGCCCCTTGGTCGAAACCAACTGCGGCCGGTTCTCGCTCTCCTCCTGCCGCCTTTCTGCCGTCCTGTAAACCACCGCGCTCCCGGCTTTCCCAGCCAGCGCTGGTTTATCATCGTAGAGGCCGCGGGCCGGAGCGCCCGCATACTTATCTGCCCGTGCGCTCGATTGCGCCGGGCTCTTTTGCGGAAATGGGACGACATGCGAGCAAAGACGGCGGTAGTGCTGGGCGCCCAGTGGGGCGACGAGGGCAAGGGCAAGATCGTAGACGTACTCAGCGAGCGGTTCTCCGCCGTAGCGCGCTACGCCGGTGGCCACAATGCCGGCCATACGGTCATCATCGGCAGCCAGAAGTTCGTCTTGCAGCTCATTCCCTGCGGCGTGCTGCGCCCCGGATGCAAAGGCGTCATCGGCAACGGCGTGGTGCTCGATCCGCTCGCCTTTCTCAAGGAGGTCGAGCGCCTGCGTGAGTTCGGCGTCGCTGTCGACGCGCAGCTCTTCGTCTCCAACCGCGCCCAGGTCATCCTGCCCTATCACCGCATGATCGAGCTGGCCGCCGAAAGCGCACCGGGACGCCAGAAGATCGGCACCACCAGCCGCGGCATTGGCCCTGCCTACGAGGACAAGATGGCCCGCAGCGGCCTGCGCGTCGTCGATCTGCTCTATCCCGCGCTGCTCAAGACCCATATCGAGGCTGCCTGCGCCGAAAAGAACGCCATCGCCCACGCGCTCTTCGGCACCGATCCGCTCGACCCCGCCGCCATGTTCGACGCGTACGCCGCCGCTGCTGAAAAAGTGCGTCCGTTCGTCGCCGACACTGGCCGCATCCTCAACAGGATCCTCGCTGAAGGCGGCAGCGTGATGTTTGAGGGCGCGCAGGGAACCATGCTCGACATCGACCACGGCACCTATCCCTTCGTTACCTCGTCCTCGGCTACGGCCGGCGGCGCAGCCACCGGAACCGGCGTTGGTCCCACGAATATCGGCACCGTCGTCTCCGTCACCAAGGCGTATGTCACGCGCGTGGGCGAGGGCCCGTTCCCGACCGAGATTCACGATGCATCCGGTGAGGTGCTGCGCGCCCGCGGCAACGAGTTCGGCGCGGTCACCGGCCGCCCGCGCCGCTGCGGCTGGCTTGACATTCCCTTGCTGCGCTATTCGAACCAGGTCAACAGCGCCGAGTGGCTCGTCGTCACCAAGCTTGATGTCCTCGACGAGCTCGCCGAGGTTCCCGTCTGCATTGGCTACGAGATGGATGGGAAAGTTACGGACGAAATCCCCGCCGACGTGCAGGGTATTGATCGCATCAAACCTCGTTACACCACGCTCAAAGGCTGGCGCCAATCGACCGAAGGCATCACCGAGTTCGACAAGCTGCCGCAGGCCGCGCGTGAATACCTCCGCTTTCAGGAGCGCGAGAGCGGCGCGCGCATCGGCATGGTCTCCACCGGCCCTGACCGCGAGCAGACCGTGCTCTTGCCGGAATTTGCTCAGGCTCTTGACAGGATGCAGGCATAAAACATCGTTCAGGTACACTTGAGGAACCTTCTCCGGTCCGCTGCGGCGGGCAAAAAGGAACGTACTCTATGGTCAGTTTTGTCGTGTGGTTCAAGTTTGCTCCGGAAGATCGCGCAGAAGTAGCCGAAATGCTCCGTCAGCTTGCAAACGCCTCGCGGCAGGAGCCAGGCTGCATCAGCTACATCCCCCACCATCTGCAGGACGACCTTGACACCGTGCTCATCTACGAGCAGTATCGCGACGACCAGGCCCTGGCCGCGCACCGCGACTCCGAGCACTTCAAGAAGTACGCCGTCGGCGGCATCTTTCAAAAAATGCGCGAGCGCAAGCTTGAGAACCTCACTGCTCTCGTTTGATCCGCCCGTTTCGTCCAATGGCTGAATGTTTTTGCGGTAGCTATCTGGTGTTGAATGATTGCAGTCAGTGACGTTCGGGTGGTTTTTGCCTGAAATTCATTGACCGCAGAGCCAGTTCGGGGCTACCATCCCTTACGCTTATGACGGGTCCGGCAAGTTACTCTTGGAATCCCGTCCGGCAGCCCTGGGCCGGCCGGATGATCGTCACAGCGCTCCTGTTCACAGTCTGCGCCATTCCGCTGGCTGGAATGCCGCGTGCGCAAAGGCACGAGCGGCGTCATGAGATCGACCATCTCGAAGAACTCTGGCGCGACGCGATCCTCAAAGACGACACCGCGACCATGAGCTCGCTGCTAGCCGACGATTACATCGCTATCACCCCCGCCGGCACCCTCCAGACCAAGGATGAGGCGCTGGCCGGTCTCCGCTCTGGCCGCTACCACTTCACCACCCTCGAAATCACTGACCGCAAGGTCCGCTTCTACGGAGCCGCGGCCATCGTCACCTCGACCGCCGACGTGCAGGCCACCACCCCTGACGGCGATCTCTCCGGCAGCTATCGATACACGCGCGTTTACGCGCAGGACGAGCACGGCGTATGGAAGATCGTGAGCTTTGAGGCTAACCGCATCCTCGACCCCGGCGAGCGCCGCTGATCCAGCAACCGGGGCACCGGCCTTTTATGCAGCGCCGATCTCCATGCCGGGGCCCCGGTCAAAGAAAGATTGAAATCAGCCGCTGGGGCGGCACGCCGCCAGCCATGTTCATGCTCCGCAGCAAAATCATCCCCTCGATCAGCACATTAAAATAGAGCTATGCCCGAACTGCCCGAAGTGGAAACCATTGCCCGTGGCGTCCACGACCGGGTGCGTGGCGACCGCATTGTCCAGGCCTGGTTCAGCAGCTTTTCCGGACCCTTCAAAACCCCGGCCGCGCGCCAGTCGAAGAGCCTCGCCGGCCGCACCTTTCTCGCCGTGCACCGTACCGGCAAGCACATCGTCTGCGAGCTCGGCGTCTCTGCCGCGCAGCCACCCGATGCCCAATGGGTCGTCCACCTCGGCATGACCGGCCGTCTGCTCGTCACCACCCCTGATGCTCCCGTAGCGCCGCATACCCACGCGCGCCTCAGCCTTCAGAGCGGACGTGAGCTGCGCTTCGTCGACCCGCGCCGCTTCGGCCGCCTCGAATTCCGCGATCTCCGCACAGCCTCACCCTTTCCCGCTCCCGGAGCCGATCCGCTCACCATTGGCGCTGAGGACTTTGCCGCTCTCTTCCGGGGCCGCAAGCTGGCTATCAAGGCCGCGCTGCTCAACCAGACCCTCCTCGCCGGTGTAGGCAACATCTATGCTGACGAAAGCCTCTTTCACGCCGGCATCCGCCCGCGCCGCTCAGCCGGCCGGCTCACCCGCGCCGAGCTTGAGCGCCTCCGCCAAGCGCTTCGCACCGTGCTCCAGCACGCCATCCGCCTGGGTGGATCCTCCGTTTCCGATTACGTTGACGCCAACGGCGTGCGTGGCTTCTTCCAGCTCGAGCACTGCGTCTATCTGCGCACCGGCGAGCCCTGCCGCCACTGCAAGACCCCCATCCGCCGCATTCTCCTTGCCGGCCGCGGAACCCACTTTTGCCCGAACTGCCAGCACTGAGCAGCCTCCCGGTTCCGGTTTCTGTGGAAATCTGGAACTATATGTTTTTTTGAAGCCGCTTTTGCTGCAAGCTCCCATAATCGAGACAAAGCTGGCCTCTTCCACTGACTAAAGTACTGAAAATACATCGTGCTTGAAACGGCATAGCGATTGCTACTCCCAAAGCGCCAGTGATGTTACGGCTGCCCGGAGCAGAGAGGCGGCCAGAGCACAGCAGGCACCCGGCAAGAGCCTCCGCCACGAGCGGTCCTCAACTTGGGGAGAATGCCGGCCGGGAAGCTTGCAAACGGCGCGGTGGAACACCATCGCCCACACCTGCTCGGGGAGGCCAGTGACCGGTGCAGGGCAACTGAACGCCACTCTTCGGAGTGGCGTTTTGCACTTCTGGCCGTCGTTTTGCTTTCCGGCTTTGGCCCGGAACCCTCGCTATGGTCCTGTTGAGTCAACAAATGCCTCTTGCCAGCGCTCCCCCTTCGCTGTACTATCAAAGTTGCCTATCAGGCGGCTGACGCGGGCGCCCCTGCGAGATGGGGAGGGCAAGCTCGCCGCTGAGCCAGCAAGTCTCGCCGACATGCTCAACTTCTTATCAGGCTGCGCACGGCGAAAGCTCACATAGGAAGGGCATCACCTGCGAAAAGCACCGGCCGCCGCGCACCGATCCGCACAAGCGGATGGAGTGGGAGAATAGCTCCCGCGCAGGTTGCGGCAACGGAGTTTTCCAGAGAGTTTGAGGCGCAGGACTGGAGCGTTTGAGGAAATGCTGTATCCGGGAGACATCGATACCAAGCCGGCGCAACCAGCAGGCAGTGGTTGCCGGGCACGATTCCAGATCGGACGCGCAACTTCCTGAAACGCCTCACGAAGGTTGAGCCGGCATGGGAGCCGACGGGAGAATTTTGCTGCGCAAGCCCGATCTCAAGAGAATTCGGCACGGCAATCCGATGTGGACGCGGCTTCGTCCGGCATCGCGGCTGAGGATTTTGAGATGCGGGAACCACTCGCATACAGCCGTTTTCCCGTGTGGACAGCGCGGACAGCAGGTTGAAATCTCTCCCCCGGACAGAGCATAGCAGGGCCCAAGGCAGACGAACTATATTGCAATGCACCAGGAAGTACACGCATGACCACAGAATCGACGCAGCCTCAGCCTGAGCTGGGGCCAGCACCTGACAATGGCCAGGTGCAGTCGCCAGGACACCGGCGCCGCCGGCGCCGTCGCAAGAACAAATCCAGCCAGCAGGGCGCGCCCCAGAACCAGCAGGCGCAGCCACAGTCTGCCCAGCAGAAGCCTGCGCACCAGGTCCAGGGCCGCAAGAAGAAGAAATTCTTCCAGAAGAATCAGGCCCAGCAGCCGCAACCGGGCAACAGCCTTGCTCAGCAGCCGCAGGGCAAGCGCAAAAACAAGCAGAAAGGCCCGCGCGAGTTTGTCGGCCCCATGGATCACAGCTACCGTGCCGTCAATGGCAACGTGGCCGACGGCCCTCCCTCCACGATTCAGATCGCCGGCAACAGCCACGGCGGCTATTATCAGGATGCGTACCTCCACCAGCCCGCCGCGCCTGTGCGCCACGACGCGCCCACGCGCATCTTCTGCTTCATTGAAGATCTCTTCTTCCTGGCCAAGATTCAGGAGGCGGCGCGTAAGCTCGGCGTCAAGGTCGAATTCGTCAAAGGCGACAAGGACGCGGTTGCCCGCATCCTCGACGTACCCGAGGCCGAGCGCCCCGCCCTGCTGGTCTTTGACCTGAACAACCTTAACGCCAAGCCCATCACGCTGATTCCCAAGTTCAGGACAAAATTCAAGAAGACCGTCTCGATCATCGGCTTCCTGAGCCATTTGCAGGGCGACCTCAAGCTCAAGGGCATTGAAGCCGGATGTGACGTCGTCATGCCCCGCTCTGCTTTTTCGCAGAGCCTGCCCAATCTTCTCCGCCGCTACGGCGTGGAAGAAGAAGAGGAATACGAGCCGCAGCCCGTCTAGGTGTGTCGAGCTGTACGTGAAAGCCGGGACGCGCCGTGCGCGCGCCCCGGCAGCATATCCTCCGCGCACTGACTCTCCAATTGCCGCGCAATCCGTCAAACCCTTGCTGCGATGCTCCCGCCGGGTTGGCCCCCATGCGCTCCCGCCGGATACAATAGTCTTCTACGCATAGAAACACAGCGATTTGCGATTTTTCTTGAGAGTCTGGAGCAGGTGCACGTGAGAGGCAGGAACCTTGAGTGGGTTGCGGGACTGGTCATGGCGCTGGTCATGGCTGTGCTTCCGGCAGCCGCGGCGGCGTCGCAGAACGTCGCCACTGAAACAATCCTGAACGTCAGCACAATCGACCGTGCCGGCCACACCCAGGCCACTGCCGCGGTCAGCGTCACCGACGAAGACGGTCTGCCGGCAACCGGCGCCGTGGCCATCCAGGACGGCAGCAGCATCCTGGCCGAAGCGCCGCTCGACGGCTCCGGCCAGGCCACCGCCACCGTCAGCCTGCTGGGCGGGCCGCACGCGCTGCGCGCCGTCTACTCCGGTGACGCCACCCGCCAGGCCTCCCAATCGTCGGTCAGCGAGCTGCAGGCTGAAAGCGGCTCGACCCCGAACTTCGCCATCAGCCTCACGCCTGTATCGCCATCCTCATTTCCTATGGTGCTTGACCAGGGGGCTTCCGGCATAGCACAGGTGACCATCACCCCGGAGAACAATGCGGCGCTCACCGCGCCCATGTTTGTCACGCTTTCCTGCTCCGGCCTGCCGAATCAATCCTCCTGCACCTTTACGCCGGAGACCGTGGAGATTCTGCCCTCGACGCCAGCAAGCTGCTCGGCCGGCTCACCTGCCTCTGACTGCCCGCCCGTCAGCGCGATGCTGGTGCAGACGCAGTCCGGCGGCACGACCAACAGATCAGCCCTAACCCATGGAGGCAGCCCGATTGCCTGGGCTTTTCTGCTGCCCGGAGTGGTAGGGCTCGGCGGCCTGGCGTGGGGCGCCCGCCGCCGCGCATGGCTCAGCCGCCTTGCGCTGGTTGCGTTGCTCGGCGTGGTCACTACGCTCGGGGCATCCGGCTGCGCGCCGCTCTATCGCTACTATCAGCACGGCCCCGGCAACAATCCGCCCACGCCTGCCGGCACATATAGCGTGACCATCAGCGCACAGTCCAGCAACGGCGTAACCGCCATCACCAACACCACCACGATGGTGCTCACGGTTCAATAAGAACGTCTGTAGTAAAAAACCAGCATGAAGCGCCGGCATTCCCTTCCCGCCGAGGTTTACGCGCTGGTGGACGAAACGCCAGCCACAGTGCTGCTGGAAGGCGGAGAAACCGAAGCACGCGAGGAGCCGTGGACGCGCCTGTTCACGGCTCCTTTGCGCGTGTGCGTCGTTCGCCGGCCCGAAGAGCTCGCCACTCTCTTCCGCGCAATCGAAGACGCACTTGAAGCCGGCCTCTCTGCCGCGGGATTCTTTTCCTACGAGTGCGGCAGCTACTTCGAGCCAAAAGCCGGTATGCGCGCAGCCGCCAGCGGTGAGCCACTGGCCTGGTTCGGCATCTACGACCGCAGCTATGCCTTCGATCACGCAACCGGCCAGTTCCCCGGCGGCCAGCCATCCGGCCTCGCGGCTTTCCGCCAGAGCTCCGCGCAAACCGAGCCGGCCGTCACGGCGGAATTCGCGCTCACCGAAGGCGAGTACACGCAGCGCATCGCACGCATTCACGACTGGATTCGCGCCGGCGACGTTTATCAGCTCAACTTCACCGCGCCCTGGCGCATGGAAAAAACCGGCTCCGCCGCGGCCCTCTACGCGCAGCTCCGCATGCGCCAGCCCGCGCAATACGGCGCGTTCCTCCACTGCCGGCCCGGCCGGCGCATCCTCTCGTTTTCTCCGGAGCTCTTCTTCCGCATCGAGAATGGCCGCATCATCACCCGCCCCATGAAGGGCACCGCCCCACGCGGTCGCACCACCCGTGAAGACCGTCAGCAGGCCGAATGGCTGCGCAACGATCCCAAGAACCGCAGCGAAAACGTGATGATCGTCGATCTCCTGCGCAACGATCTGGGCCGCATCGCGCGCTTCGGCACCGTCCGCGCCGACGAACTCTTCGCCGTCGAGCGCTATCCCACGCTCTGGCAGATGACCTCGACCGTCCGCGCCGAGCTGCGCGAGAAAATCGGCTGCGAAGAAATCTTTCGTGCCTTGTTTCCCTGCGGTTCCGTCACCGGCGCGCCCAAGGTGCGCGCCATGCAGCTCATCGCCGAGCTTGAAGCGCAGCCACGCGGCGTCTACACCGGCGCCATCGGCTACTTCTCGCCGCAGCGCGCTGCCTTCAACGTCGCCATCCGCACGCTTGAACTTGATGGCGCACACGGAACGATGGGCGCAGGCAGCGGCATCGTCATCGACTCCGACCCCGCGCAGGAGTACCGCGAATGCCTGTTGAAAGCGAATTTCCTCACCCCGGCCTCTCATCCCTCGCCCGCACAGTTCTCCCTGATCGAGACAATGCTGTGGAACAGCGCATACCCGCTCCTCGATCTCCATCTCGACCGTCTCGCCGACTCGGCCGATTACTTCGATTTTGTCTGCGATCGTGACCATGTGCGCCGTGCACTCATAGAACACGCACGCACTTTTGCAGACACCGCCGCGCGCAAGGTGCGATTGCGGATGAATCGCGACGGCAGCCTGACCATCACAGACGAGCCATTGCCTGCAAACCCCACAAACGATCGCATCGGCCGTGTGCGTATCGCGCAGGTGCGCGCCGATCCCGCCGATCCCATGCTGTTTCACAAAACCACGCGGCGCCCGCTCTACGCCGCGGCATTCCAGCAGGCCACGCGCGACGGCTTCGATGACGTGCTCTTCTTCAACCAGCGTGGCGAGCTGACCGAAGGCGCCGTCAGCAACGTCTTCGTCGAGCTGGATGGTCGCCTGTTCACACCGCCCGTCGAATGCGGCTTGCTTGCCGGCGTCTACCGCCGTCACCTGCTCGAAACCCGCACCGATATCGAAGAGCGCGTGCTCATTGCAGACGATCTCCGCCGCGCCGACGCAATCTATC
The DNA here is from genome assembly GCA_030038195.1 of Acidobacteriaceae bacterium. Taxonomy (GTDB): domain Bacteria; phylum Acidobacteriota; class Terriglobia; order Terriglobales; family Acidobacteriaceae; genus Telmatobacter. Next base: position 22,942 of record JASHPJ010000099.1, on the reverse strand, counting down.
TCAGCAACGCCGTCCGCGGCCTCCGTCGCGTTCAGATCGAATCTGAGATCGACGCAAAATGACGCTGCCGAGAAAATTTGCGAAGCTCTGTCCTGTAAACAGGGCGCGACTTCAGTCGTGCCACAGCACACCACTAAATCAAGTGAGGGCTTTATTGGCTCCTGCAAATGGAATGTCCTATGCCATGAAAAAAGCAATTGCAGATCCTTCGACTGCGTCCGCCGCGGTGGACTTCGCTCAGGATGACAATCGGACATTCTTTATGCAGCAATCAATAGCCCCTGAGGGAAACTTCGTTTCGCTACCGATCTTTTACTAGATCGGCGCTATGCCAGCATCCTCCGCAAAGTGATACAACGTTAGCGGGGGTTGAGATGACGAGAAGCACACCTGCAGCGCTACGCAGAAAAATCGCTTTTTCAGGCTGTCTTGCATTCTTTGCCGCAGCGGTGCTCCGTGCACAGCCGGCCGATCCTGCATGGCTGCGCTACGCACCGGCTCACAATCCATCCGTCATCCCATCCCACGTCCGCGCGCTCGGCAGCAGCACACTCGAGCAGACCGCCGTACAGGAGATCGAGCGCGCTCTTCCCGCGCTACGCGGCAATACAAATGCTTCGAATGAAGAAGCCGTCGTCGGCACAATCGCCGAAGTGCACAAGGCCTTTCCATCGCTCGCCGTTCCACGCAGCATCGCGCCCGAAGGATTCTGGCTTATGCAAACCCGCGCGCATGGTCAGCCGCTGATCGCCATCGCCGGCGCGGACGAGCGCGGTGCACTCTACGGCGCCTTCGACCTGCTGCGCCGCATCGCAACCAATCAGGACCTCACGCGCCTGAATGCACTTGAGCAGCCAGCCATGCCCATCCGCTGGGTCGATGAGTGGGACAATGCCAGCGGCACAGTCGAGCGCGGCTACGGCGGCCGATCGATATTTTTCGAAGACGGCAAAGTCCGCGACGACCTGACCCTTGTCAGCGACTACGCGCGCCTGCTCGCCTCCATCGGCATCAACGGCTGCAATGTAAACAACGTCAACGGCGCCGCGCCTTTTCTTGAGCCGCATATGCTGCAGGGTCTTGCCCGCGTGGCAAACGCCATGCGTCCCTGGGGTGTGCGCCTGTCTATGAGTGTTGATATCGCCAGCCCGCAGAAGATCGGTGGTCTCAATACCTTCGATCCACTCGATCCGCACGTGAAAGCCTGGTGGCGCGCAAAGGTGGACGAAATCTACTCGCTCATTCCGGACTTCGCCGGCTTCACCGTGAAGGCTGACTCTGAAGGCCAGGCCGGTCCGGCCAGCTATGGCCGCAGCCCGGCAGACGCGGCTAATCTCCTCGCCGCCGCGCTCGCACCGCACCACGGCGTCGTTCTCTATCGCGCCTTCGTCTACAACAACCACCTCGACTACAACGACCTCAAGGCCGATCGCGCCCGCGCCGCCTACGATATCTTCCATCCCCTCGACGGCAAGTTCGCGCCCAACGTGATCGTGCAGATCAAGGAGGGCCCCATCGACTTCCAGGCGCAGGAGCCCGTCTCGCCGCTCTTTGCGGGCCTGCGCGCGACAAACGAAGCCATGGAGTTGCAGATTACGCAGGAGTATCTCGGCCAGCAGCGCCATCTCGTCTACATTGCGCCCATGTGGAAGTGGGTGCTCGACTTCGATCTACGCGCAGACGACCGGGCCACGCCAGTCAAGCAGATCATCGCCGGCAGCAGCTTCCATCGCCCTCTCGGTGGCATGGTCGGCGTCTCTGACGTGGGCCGCGACGGCTGGCTCGGCGCGCCGCTGGCCATGGCCAATCTCTACGCTTTCGGCCGCCTTGCCTGGAACCCCGATCTTACCGCGAAGTCCATCGCAGAAGAATGGACGCGCCAGGCCATCGGCAACGATCCGACCGTCGTCGCCACCGTCGATAAAATACTGGCGCAATCCTGGCCTGCTTATGTGGACTACACCGGTTTTCTCGGCACGCAAACCCTCACCGACGTCACCGGCAGCCACTACGGCCCCAATATCGAGTCAAGCGAGCGCAACGGCTGGGGCCAGTGGCACCGCGACGACGCCCAGGGCATCGGCATGGACCGCACTGTCGCCACCGGTACCGGCTTCATTGGCCAGTACCCGCCTGCCATTGCAAAGATGTACGAGTCGCTCGCCACCTGTCCTGACAACCTGCTCCTTTTCTTCCATCACGTGCCCTGGACGTACAAACTCCATTCCGGCGAAACCATCATTCAATATGTCTACGACAGCCACTACAAGGGCGCAGCAGAAGCCGCGCGGCTCGTCGAGGAGTGGCAGGCGCTCAAGGGCAAAATCGATCCCGCGCTCTATGACGACGAGCTCGCGCGGCTTGAGTACCAGGCCGGCCACGCCATCGTGTGGCGCGACGCTATCGTGCAGTATTTCCTCAAGGAAAGCGGCATCCCTGATGCTCAAGGCCGCGCCGGCCACTATCCTGGCCGCATGGAGGCTGAAGACGCGCGCCTCACCGGCTACACGGTCATTGATGTAAACCCGTGGGAGGACGCTTCGCGCGGCAAAGCCGTTTTGTGTCAGGGCACGACTTCAGTCGTGCCGCAAGCCGCGCCAAAAGAATCGCGGGCTTTGGCCCCTGATGGGCATTTCAACTGCACCGCGGAGTGGACTTACACCGGCAAGCCCGGCCGCTTCGACATCGCCGTGCAATACTTCGATCTTGCCGGCGGTACCGCTCACTTCACGCTCAGCGTAAACGGCGGCACCATTGCCTCCTGGTTAGCAGACGCTATGCTGCCCTCGCGCCGCCCTGATGGCGACAACTCCACGCGCTACACCGCGCACGGCGTGGACCTGAAACCTGGCGACATTCTGCGCATCGAAGGCACACCCGACACAAAGGATCCAGCAGCTCTCGATTACATCGAGATTGAATGATATCTAACTTCGATCGGTGCCGGATTCGTTTACCAATTGCACTAACTTCCGTCTAACTCCAGAGTCTATCTAAAATTTTGTCGAGCGGAATCTCGACTCAGGCGTCTTTGTGTTCAGAAGAAGCCGCGCAGCTCTCTTCTCGCAAATTCACTTTGAGAGGCGAGAGATGAAACTGAATCCTGTCCGCATGGGCAGACGAGCGATTCCGTCTGTCTTGTTCCTGATAACCCTGCCGCTGGTGCTTTCTGTCCCTGCGCTGCGCGCGTCCGCGCAGACCACGCCCGCAGATGCAAAACCCGACACCACAACTTATCAGACCCTTTACCTGACCAATGCAGCCGGTCCGAACGAAGCAAACGAAATCGTCACCGCCATGCGCAATATGCTGCCCAGAGCCAAGCTCTACGTGGTCGAATCGCAAAACGCCATCTCCATCCGTGGATCGGCCGAAGATATTCAGACCGCACAAAAGATACTCGCCGACATAGACCGGCCGCGCAAAGTTTACCGGCTCACTTACTCGCTCAACCAGATGGATGGAGACAAGAGCCTGGGAACGCAAAAGGTTTCCTTGCTTGTTTTCGGATCAGGAGAAAAGGCGCTTCTCAAACAAGGCAGCAAAGTGCCCATTGTCACAGGTGCCTCTGAGGCCGGCGGCTCTACGCAGAGCTCGCAGGTGCAGTATGTAGACGTTGGCTTGATGATCGAAGCCTCTGTCAGCGATTCGCCGGATGGCGCGCGCCTGCGTACCAAGGTCGAGCAATCGAGCGTTACGGATACGCGGCCGGGCACGCCGGACCCTGCGATTCGGCAGACGGTTTTGGAAAGCATGGCTGCGCTTGCACCGGGCAAACCACTCGTCCTGGGCTCGCTTGACATGCCCGGCAGCATGCATCGCGAAGAAGTCTCGGTAGTCTCCGAACTGGTTCACTAGCGCGCTCTTCGCGGCTCACGCGAGCGAATCTTGTGAACCATGCAGAAGGAATACGCTGCGAGCCCGTTGTAAGCTGAACGCGGAGGCAGAACCATGCGGCGTTTTCTTCTGATTTTGGTGATGCTTTGTGTATGCGCCATCGGGCATGCGCAGGACGCAGACGAGACGGCCATCCGCGCCGTACTCGCCGGACAGGCGATGGCCTGGAACCGCGGCGATGTAGCGGCCTTTATGCAGGGATACGAAGACTCGCCCGATACCGCGTTTGTCGGTGCGGGCGCCGTGCAAAAGGGATTTCAGCTCATCCTCAACCGTTACCGGAAGGCCTACGCGACAAAGGCGCAGATGGGCACGCTCACCTTCTCGAACATTGCGGTACGGCTGCTGCCCGGCTCATGCGGCCAGGCGGAGTACGCCATCGTGACCGGAAACTTTCATCTTACGCGCACGCGCAAAGGAGCAGCCAGAAAAGACGACGGCATCTTTTCCCTTCTCTGGCGCAGGAGCCCGCAGGGATGGAAGATCATTCTCGATCACACCAGTTGACGCCCCCACCTGGTTTGGTCCTGTACACTGGTTGCGCTACAGCGGTTCCAGAGTTGCCATATCCTGGAGCCGCCAAGGTTGAGTGGCTTTTTCTCTTAAGAAAAAGCTGCCCTGCACACTATCGAAAAGGATACAGTTACTCTGGAACCGCTCTATGAGCTGCATCTTCTGCAAAATCGTCGCCGGTGAAATCCCCTCCACCGCCATCTACCAGGACGACCGCGTCTACGCCTTTGCCGACATCGGCCCCAAGGCCCCCACGCACATTCTCGTCGTGCCGCGCGAACATATCGCCTCCATCAGCGAAGCCGGCGAGGGCCATCGCAACCTGCTCGGCCATCTTCTCTTCACTGCCGCGCAGATCGCGCGCGACAAGGGCCTGCACGGCGGCTACCGCGTGGTCATCAACAACGGCTCTGACGGCGGCCAGACCGTCGATCACCTCCACCTGCATCTGCTCGGCGGACGCGCCCTCGCCTGGCCTCCGGGATAGCAGGCGTGCCGGAGTTCTACAATAAAGCGAAATGATCGCTCATCTGCGCGGCAAGCTCATCCACAAGGAACCGGGCCAGGCCATCGTCGAGGCCGCCGGCGTCGGCTACGATGTTGTCATCTCCGTGCCCACCTTCACCGCGCTGCCTTCGGTCGGTGCCGAGGCTGCCCTCCACATCCACACCCAGGTAAGCGAAGATCAGATCGCACTCTTTGGTTTCCTCGACCGTGAAGAGAAGCGTCTCTTCGAGAGGCTCATCACCGTAGGCGGCGTGGGCCCCAAGCTGGCCATCAAAATCTTGAGCGGCCTCTCCAACGAACGCACCGTGCAGGCCATCCGTGCGCAGGACCACGCACAGCTCGTGCGCATTCCCGGCGTCGGCAAAAAGCTCGCCGAGCGCCTCGTCGTCGAGCTGAAAGACAAGCTCGACGACTTCGCCGTCGCCCCCGTGCAGACCGCCGTGCAGGGCCCCGCCGTCGACGACGTGCTCTCCGCGCTCGTCAACCTCGGCTACCAGCGTCCCGCCGCAGAAAAAGCCATCGAGCAGGCCATCGCCAAAGACAAATCCCTCGCCGCCGACTTCGACGGCCTCTTCCGCGGCGCGCTCAAGGTTATTCGATAGCGGTGATAATATCTTTGCGGCGTCTTGCGAAGAGAGGAATCTGCCATGGCCATCGTCCGAAACTGCCCATCCTGCGGAAGACCGAATCGAATTCCGGCCAGGCACATTGCCGACACCGGAAGATGTGGCGCCTGCAAGTCGGCCTTGCCTCCCATGGCTGAGCCTATTGCAGTCGGCCCAGAGGAGTTCGACGAGATCGTCCGCGACAGCAAGGTTCCCGTGCTGGTTGATTTCTGGGCCGCGTGGTGCGGTCCGTGCCGCATGGCCGCGCCTCATGTCGCCGAGGTAGCCCGCGAGCTGTCTGGCCGCGCCGTCGTGCTCAAGGTGGATACAGAAGAGCACCCGCAACTGGCGGCGCGCTTTAACGTGCAGGGCATTCCGAACTTCGCTGTATTCGCGCGCGGAGAGCTGCAGTTCCAGCAGGCGGGTCTGGTCGATGCAAGCACGATGAAGAGCTGGCTCGCGCGCGCCGCGTAAGTCCAGCGCGGTCGCCCGCTCTACCTCACAGCCATCCGCGATACACTTTTTATTGTCATGGCTCTCCAGCAGAAACCCGCATTGGCATCGACTTCGATAGCCTTTTCCTGCAGCGCGCTCAAGGCGATTGGGCATGAAGATTGGTTTAAGAGTGGATGGACAAGAGGTATAGGCGGATCAAGGCTTCATCGATGTGATTTTTAAGGCTGCACGACGGGAGTGGGGGAAAGTTCAAGTCTTACGCGATGGTCCTCACTTAGCTCAAGACAAATTTGTAGCCAAAGCGCCTTGGTGTCGTTCCCATCGGACCTGAGGGGCCAATCGATGACAGAAGTGTGTCGAATAAAGGGTTTGTCGTCGCGAAGGGCGCGTAGCTTCACATCCGTAAGTGATTGAACAGGAATATCGGCGCGCGCGTATATCTTACTCCTGCCCGGTGCGTTTCCAATAGTCTGTTTACCTAACTCCCAAATATCATTTTCGGAGAGGCCCGTGGAATGCGTCACGGACAACTCCATATGCGGGGATGGATCAAATACGCCGCGCTTCGGTCTCTTTGTTGACTTTCGAATGTTCCTCTCCGAATAGATAAAGCGGGTCACGAGCTCATCTGGTGTGAGTATACGGGGTACAGAAAGCTGTTCTGAATTGGTTCTATTGAGTAGCTTTCGCCATTCACGCTGGATCCAACTGATGCAACGCGAAAGCAATTGACGCAGGAATCTCATCTTCTATCCAGTCTGTTCCTCTGTTTGATCGCTGCCCAAGCACCCATGCAAACGTGCATCGTCCGGTAGGGCCAACACTTACGGTAAGTGCTCGACGAACACCAAAAGACCAATCTAAAGACACCTCGCCGTCTGGATCGACGTTTAGCTCTGGCAGAGGTGCCGTAGTCGGAAGCGCTTTGATAAATGTCTTGGCAAAGCCATAAGCATCCGTCTTAACGGGCTCGGCTCCATATCCGTCCCAGCCTTTATGCGAGGCTTCAACGCGAAGACTGTCAAGTTCATCCAGCAACCGTTCGCGGGCATCCCTCACGGAGTAGCTTGTTAGCAAATGCTGCCTAATCTGCTCCTGTAACTCGAAGAGGCGTCGAGCTGGTTCGCTCTGTGCATTTGATCTGTTTGGCGTAATAAGACCCGCAATCGCGCCGATTGTCGCTTGCATTGTGCTCATTGGTACATCTCCGCGCACTTTTCCGTGATGCTGGCGTAAAAAATCTTGTTTTTCAATTCCCTCAACTGTTGGAATAATGCAGGTAAAACTGGATCAGTTGGAGCAGGGATTCTCTCATGATACGCGTCGATGTCAAGCAGCAGCGACATTACGTTCGGGTCAAATTGAGGTTCCAGCGCCTGCACTATCTGAGCGGCTGAACCGCGCGACTCGTCGGCTATGTGGATCCTCATGAGGAAATCCCTAATTAGCGACGGGATGGGCCGCGGGAGAATGGGTGGCGCCTCCAAAAAGTCGCTGATGTTTCTGTTTCCAACAACTCTGATCCGGTTGATGTACCTGACCGCTATCCTCGAAAGCTGCTTTGGTTTCGCCAGGTTCAGATAGACTTCCCATAGACGGAATGCCTCACCGAATACATCTTCCCAGGTGGTATACGGTTCGAGTTTGCTAAACGTCAATCCATCCACCCTGAATTGGGCAACTTCCGTACCAGCCTGATACCGCCACCCAAGGTCAGCCGTCCGTTGGGCGGGATCAATTGACTTTCCGCTTTCAATTCCAAAACGGGCTTCAAACGAAAGAACTGGTCCCTTCTGAGAATACTTCTGACCGATTGACGGGATAAGACCCGCAAAGGTATCAGCCGAAACTGTAGGCTCCCGGAATACCCTGAAATCAATAACTGCTTCGACAATCGGAGCTTTATCCAGGTGTTCGCGTGGCTGCGCCATCAGCGTTATCCTTTAGCCACAAATCAACCGTTGCGGGCTATCGGTGTTCGTTTCGGGACGAGCTTCGGAGGGTCAACAAACTGCTGAAGTGCCTGCTCAATGAATCGGCCGCCTACCTCAGCGGGGGTTCTTCCGTAAATCCCGCGTCTAGCAAGTTCTTCAATCATATCGATGGACTGCTTGGCTAGCGTTACTTCGAACTTGTTGCCCGGCGATGAGTTCTTGCACCTAGCCATACTGTACGCCAATATACCCGATAATTATCGGGTCATATTAACAAAAAAGCAAATTCCGATTATAGAGCTAACCGGCGCAGTGATGCTCCCTCGGTTTTTCCATTTTGAGGCAGAAGTCAGTGTCCTTACGAACCTGCCGCGATACACTTTTTATTGTCATGGCTCTCCAGCAGAAACCCGCTCCCACCGTCGTTGTGCCTTACTTCCATCCCGCAGCTCTCACCTTCCTCCGCAACCTCGCCAGGCACAATGACCGCACCTGGTTCCAGCCGCGCAAGCCGCAGTTTGAAGCCGAGCTCAAGGAGCCCATGCTGGCCATCGTCCGCAAAGTCACGGATGCGATGCTCGATTTCGCACCCGACTTCGTGCGCCCTGCCGAGAAATCTCTCTTTCGCATCTATCGCGACACGCGCTTCTCGAGCGACAAGCGTCCCTACAAGACGCACGTCGCTGCGTGGTGGTCGCATCAGGGACTCGCCAAGACCTCCGGCGCGGGCTACTACTTCCACGTCAACGCCAAGGAAGTCGTGATCGCCGCCGGCTCGTACATGCCGGAAAAAGACCAGCTCGCACAGATTCGCCACTGGCTGCTCGACCATCACGAAGAGTTTCGCAAGCTGCTCAAGAGCACTGCCGTCCGCCGCACATTCACCGAGTTTGAAGGCAATGCGCTTACCCGCCCGCCCAAGGGCTTTCCCGCCGACCACCCCGGCATGGACCTGATCCGCTGCAAGCAATGGGGACTGGCCGCCACGCTGCCCGTCGAAACCGCGCTCAAGCCCGATTTCGCCGCCACCATCATTCGCCATTTCAAGGTCGCCACACCCGTTGTCGATGCGCTCAATACCCCTATCGCCGCCGCGCAGGCACCGAAGAAAAGGGTGCTCTTCGGTCTGCGTTAGAGCGGCGATTTTGCGTGGTCCAACGTGAGCGCAAACCGCCTTTCGAGCCGCTGTTTTCCGGCCTTTTCACGCAAAAACCGCATAAATCCCACGAAATATGGCTAATTTTGGGCAAAACCCAAAGAAAACCTGTGGAAATCCGGCTTTTCACCTTGACTTTGCCTGCCTCAAAGCCGCATTGTAACCATCGGCAGGGTTCTTCGATAGCCGCATGAACACAGGTGTTTTGCACTGAGACAGTCTCTGAGCGTACTCCCTCCCATGCGGTGAAAGCCCGTCAACATGGCAGCCCCGAGGGCTGGCCCAGAAGGAGAACATCGCATGGCAACTGGATTGACCAAGACCGCCCTTACACGGCACCTGGCAGAAAAGCTCGAACTCACCAACAAGCAGGCTGGAGCCTTCCTTGACCTGCTCGCTGAGACCGCCATCAAGGAGACCAAGAAGAACGGCGTCTTCGTGATTCCCGGCATCGGCCGCCTCGTCAAGGCAGAGCGCAAGGCGCGCATCGGCCGCAACCCGCAAACCGGCCAGCAGATCAAGATCAAGGCCAAGACCGTCGTCAAGTTCCGCGTGGCCAAGGCCGCCAAGGACGTGATCGCTCCTCCGAAGAAGTAGTCATCCGGACCGGCAGGCGAAAGGGGAGATGCCGCAAGCTTCTCCCCTTTTGTATTTTTCTGCGCGCCTGTCCCGGCAAAGATTCTGCACTCCGCGGCCTGTCTCGCTCATCCATGAGACATGGCAACTGTTCCCGCCGTCCACGACCCTTCTTATCCGGCGCCTGAGCGGCTTTCGTCCGTTGTCCTGCTGCAGAGGCTTGAGGGGCTGGCTGCGGCGGCTGTCTCAGCCGTGCTTTACGCGCGCACCGGTACAAACCGGTGGCTCTTTGCCGCGCTCTGGCTCGCGCCCGATCTCTCCATGCTCGGTTACCTCGCCTCGCCCTGCACCGGCGCGCGCATCTACAACGCCTATCACAACTACGTGGCGCCCGCTTTGCTTGCGCTGGGCGCAGTGCTGTTGCATCTGCACGGCCTGTGGCTGCCCATCGCGCTCATCTGGATCAACCATATCGGCGTGGATCGCATGCTCGGTTACGGCCTGAAATACGGCGAAGGCTTCGGCTTCACGCACCTGGGCCGCCTTGGCAAAAAGCGCGCGTAAGTAACTATGCCGGCGTGGCCTTCACTTCGCCGCGCGGCAGCGCCGCCCGCACCACCAGCGAAATCCCAAAGCTCACCAGGATGCTCTTCAGCATCAACTCGTTGTCGTACCACCACGACACGACCGCCAGCGTGATGAACACGCCAATCGGATTCAGCTCCGACGCAACCGCCATGAGCCAGTGCGGCTTGTGCCCTGCGGCTAGCGGGGCTCCGCGCAGCCGCGGAATCAGTCGCGGCACGGCGCGCAGATAGGCGCGGTACGGCGCGCCGGCCTGCGCCGTCAGAAACGCCTCCTCACCCAGAACCAGGCGCAGCAGGAATAGCGAGATCATAAACACCGCAAACAGCGCGCCTGTCGGCGGCATGATGAAAGCCATCGCCGCCAGCATGCACCACAGGCCCAGGTAGAGCGGATTGCGCACATAGCGGTACGGTCCGTCGGCCATCACGCTCCCGGCCTGCATGTCCGGATGCTGCACCGTTCCATAACCCAGATACGCCGCACCCCACACGCGCAGCACCACCCCCGCGGCGGCCAGCAGCGCTCCGGCCACAATCACCACCGGCGTGGCATACGTAAAGCGCAGCAGCCCTGCACGGCTCGCCGTCAGCGCCAGCCACTCCAGCAGAGAAATGCGTTTTCCCAGGTCCCACGCCTCGATCCACGGCGCCCAGAAACCCACTGCGATGATCGTAACTAGAATCAGCATCCGCAGCCGAAACTCAATCGTGCTTGCACGCATCCACACGCTCCCCGCTTGCCGGAGTGTACCATCCGGCACGAGAAGAGATACGCACATCGCGCCGCGCAGGTTCACTCGCGCTATTCTGACCGCAGCGCGCGCATCGGGTTGATAGAAGCTGCGCGGCGCGCAGGCACAAAAGCCGCAAGCAGGCCGCACATCGCCAGCAGAAAACATACGGTGAGCACGGTAGCCGGATCATGATCGCCCACCTGGAACAGGAATGCATTCAAGGTCCGCGTTGCAAACCAGGCGCAGACTACGCCGATGGCCAGCCCCAAGCCTAAAAGAGCCGCGGCATTGCCGAGCACCATCAGCATCACACCGCTTCGCTGCGCGCCCAGCGCCATGCGGATTCCCACTTCGCGTTCACGGCGGCTCACCGCATACGACATCAGGCCATAGATTCCGGCCAGCGCCAGCAACAGCGCAACGCCGGCGAACAAGGTTAGCAGCGTGGTTTGAAATCTGCGCCGCGCACTTGCTTCCGATTCCAGCTCGCCCATGGTGTGGACATCGGCAACCGCAATGTTCGGATCGACCGTCTTCATCACCGCGCGTGCTTCCGACGCGACAGTCCCAGCCGGAAAGCTGCTGCGAATGGCAACGTACGCGTTGCGGAACTCCCAGGTCGGCTCGTATATCTGCGGCTTGGGCATCTCTTCCAGGCTCGCGTGACGAACGTTGGCCACAACGCCTACAACTGTATCCCAACGATTGGCGTCTCCGCCCATTCGGATATGCGCACCGATCGGATTGCGATGCGTCAGATAGAGTTGAACGAATCGTTGATTCACAATGGCCGCACGGGCCTGACTCGAATCATCGTCGTTCGTGAACAGCCTGCCGGCCAGCAGTGGAATGCCCATGGCGTTGAAATAACCGGGCGTCACCCCGCGCCCTTCCGCAAGCTCGTTCTTCACATGGGTATCACCCTCCACCCACACCATGGACAGGCTCTCTGCGCCGCTCAGCGGCAGATCGCTGATTGCGCCTGCGCTCTCCACTCCCGGAAGAGCGCTCAGCTTATCGACGAGGCTGCGAAAGAAGGCGCGTTGAAAAGATGCGCGGCTCGCAGGCGCCATACCCGGATGCTCACCCAAAACGATGTTCATGCTGACTGTCGATCGCGAGAAACCAGTGTGGATGGATTCGACGTTGACGTAGCTGCGGATCAGCAGCCCGGCGCAGGCCATCAGCACCACGACCATTGCCGCGTCCGCGACGACGAGCGCATCCCGCAGGCGACTACGCCTGCCGGCGGCAGTACGGCTGCTGCTGTTAAGCAAGGCCGAAAGATCAAGCCGCGAGACGGTCAGAATCGGCAGAATGCTGCTCAACGCGCTGGTCAGGACTGACACTGCCACCGTGAACAGAAGCACGCGCGCGTCCAGCCCTGCTTCTCCAAGGCGCGGTATGTTTCCTGGATTAATGGCCGGCAAAATCCGCAGAAAGAGGGATACAAGTGCCACGCCGGTCGCTCCTCCGCCCAGACCGATCAGCAATGACTCGGTGAGCAGTTGCCGGGCGATGCGGCCACGCCTCGCGCCCAGCGCGGAGCGCACTCCGAGTTCGTGCACACGGTCGGATGCCCGAGCCAGCAGCAAACTTGCCGTATTCGCACAGGCGATCAGCAATACCAGCAGCACGGCGCCTGCGAGCATATACATCAGCGACCGCACCGGACCGATGATTGCTGCAGGAAAGCTTCTGACAAGCGCTCCAAATCCCCGCATGCCAGGATCATGCAGCCTGCTCAGTTGCTTCATGATCGTGCTCAGTTCGGCCTCTGCCTGCCGTACCGTCACTCCGGGCCGCAGGCGCGCGATTGCCGCGTCGGAGTTCGAGTCTTCGCGATTGGCCATCTGCGGTGGCGTAAGCGCCAGCGGAATCCACGCCTGCGTTGTCTTCACTTCCGCATTGCCGTACGGTAATTCCGTGTCATGCGGATATCCGAACCCCGGCGGCATGACCCCAATAATGCGGTACGTCACGCCATCCAGTGAGAGCGTATTATGCAACACATCGCGGCTGCCCGCGAACATCGACTGCCAGAGAGCATCGCTGATAACGACGACGTGATTATGCCCGGCCAGTTCGTCGTCTGCCACGATTGCACGTCCTAGCTCGGGATAAGACTCCAGCGTCGTAAAGAAATTTGCGTCCACACGCGCCGCGCTGATGCGTTCCACCGCACCCTGCGAAGCAAGGTTGAAAGTCGATTGCCCAAAGATCGACATGGATGTGTAGGAGTGGCTTGCACGCTGAATGTCGAAGAAGTCAGCGTTGCTCGGGTTGAATACCTCGGCCGGCAGGTGCAATGCCGGAACCGGCGTGTACAGATACACCAGGCGGTCCGGATTCTCATAGGGCAACGAGCGAAGAAGCACCGCGTTGACCATGCTGAAGATGGCCGTGCACGCACCAATGCCCAGCGAAAGCGTCAACACTGCGGTAACGGTGAAGCCAGGGCTTCTGCGCAGCGTGCGCACGACGTAGCAAATATCCTGCGCAAGATTTTCCACCCACGGTAATGTGTTTCTCTCGCGATAAGCCTGCCGCACCTGTTCTATGCCGCCCAGCTTGATCAGCGCCTGCCGCCGCGCTTCTTCTGCGCTCAAGCCCGCGCGCACACCATCTTCCACGTGCATGGCCACGTGGCTCTCAAGCTCGGCGGCAAAATCATCGTCCACCCGCCGCGCGCGCAGCAGGCCACGCAGCCGCTGCCAGAATGCCCGCAGCGCCTTCATTACGCCTCACCTCCCTGCGCCAGAAACCGTGCCAGAATCTCGGTGGTCTGCTCCCACTCCGCGGCGGCCTTGCGCAACTGGCGCTGCCCGGCCCTGGTGAGCTCGTAAAACTTGGCGCGGCGATTGTTTTCTGACGCGCCCCATCGCGAGCAAATTGTCCCTTCCTGTTCCAGCCTGAGCAGCGCCGGGTAGAGCGTGCCGTAGTTCAACTGCAGCTTGTCGCCGCTGGTCTGCTCAATGCGCCGCGCCAGCCCATAGCCGTGCTGCGGCCCCATCGTCTCCAGCGTCTTGAGCACCATCAGTGCCAGCGTGCCTTGCCAGACATCGGTTTTCTCGCCCATCGCCACTCCTATGGCTTTCCAATAGAAGGCATCATATCCTGGCTCCTATGGGAATGCAATAGGAACACAAAAAGTTCCTGCTCGATCCAATATTTTTTGAGAGATTTTGCTGCATGCGCTTTTCAGGCATATTTATGTGCTACGCTGGCGCAGAGCGCGTCCGATCTTGTCCAATTCGCACCAAGCCATCTCCCCGCGCTTACTGAAATCTACAAGCATCTGCACGAGAGCCCCGAGTTCCCGCGTCACAAGGAGCAGACCTCGGCCTTTCTCGCCGGCGAACTGCGCAAGCCACATCGCCTCAACCGGCCATGACGGCGGCTGCACTCGACATCCTGAAATAAGCTTCAAGGGGCGAGTTTGTTGCCGCAGATCAGATTTGCGGCCGTACCAGCTCGTCGAACTCCGTTTGCAATTGCTTCAAGCGTGTTTCGATCTGCGATAAGAATCCTTGAGGAAGCGGCTCTTCCACATCAATTGGATTGAGGCTGTATGTTTTGGTCGTTCTCAGGGCCTTGTAAACTGCTACGTGCCGGATGTATGCAGTAATCATCTTCAGCAATGTTTCGTCCGCTTCAGCAAGATAGATATTCGCCTCTATAATTGACACTATTTCTTCATGATTCCTGATCAAATAATTCAGTTCTACTTCGCGGCCCAGATGGTCAGGAATTGTATTCGGCGCGTTGGACAACTGCGGAATGATCTTCCAAATCGCGCTATCCTTCACCAGGCGGAAATAAACAGGCCAGTAGAATGCCGAGAGTTGTTTCTCTTTGAACTCGATGTGGCGCGTTTGTCATAACTTATCGAATTCATTCTTCAGTGCGATCTTGTCCTTTTCCAGTGAACGTATTCTTTCCTGATTTCCTTTGAAGATCTCAAGCTTCTTGCTGACGAGATATCCCAGAAGTAGAGCAATGATCGCGAGTATGCCCTTATCCAATAGAGTGAGGATCAGTTTTTCCTGGAAATCGGTCATGCTCAACCTCCTCACATCTTCATCCGGTCCCGAAGTAAGTGTGCTTACTTCGCTGGCCTTCTTATTGCGAAGGATCGACCAGCGCCTGGTACACCGTGCTGCGGCTCAGGTACTCGACATTCGTCACCCCGCCGCGCAGCCGTTGAATCATGCCTACAAACACGATGTCATTCGTCGGGTCCACCCAGAACCATGTGCCGGCCGCGCCATCCCAGAAAAACGTGCCCTTGCCGTCCGGCAGATTTGCCTCCAGCGGATCGATCAGCACCGCGCAGTTGTAGCCGTAGCCAAACCCCGGCCTGAGCTGCTGTAACCCGATGCCGAACTCGCCGGTGAGCAGACTCTGCGGCACATGATTCGAGCTCATCAGCCGCACGCTCGACGGCGCTAGAATCCGCACGCCATCCAACTCGCCGCTGTCGCCCAGCATCTGTGCAAAGCGATAGTAGTCCTCTGCCGTAGATACCATGCCGCCGCCGCCCGAGGGCGCCGTTGGCTGCGCGGAGTAGTCGCCGATGCCGCTTCCGTTGGTCGTATCCGGCTTCAGCCCGCCGTGGCCGTCGTTCTCATAGAGCGCGGCAAAACGCGCGCGCTTCTCCGCCGGCACATAGAATCCTGCATCCTTCATGCCCAGCGGCGTAAAGATGTGATCGCGCATGAAATCCGGCAGCGACTCACCCGAGAGCTTCTCTACAATATAGCCCTGGATATCCATTGACATGCTGTAAATCCACTTGGTGCCCGGCTGATAGATGAGCGGAATCTGCGCCAGCCGGTTGATCATCTCGTGGAGATCGGGCGCCTGCCGCACCTTCAGCTCGGCGTACATCTTGTCGGGCGGCGTGTCGCCGTTGCCATAGGTAAAGCCGGCGGTGTGCGTCATCAGCTCGCGCATCGTGGGCGCATGATCGGGATCGACAAGAATCATCTTGCCAGTGCCATCGAAGCCCTTGAATACCTTCAGGTGCGCAAACTCCGGAATAAACTTCGAGATTGGATCGGAAGGCAGCCACTTACCCTCCTCATACAGAATCATCATGGCAACGCCGGTGACCGGCTTGGTCATCGAGTAGTCGCGGAAGATCGTGTCTTTCGTCATCGGCGCGTTCGTGGCCAGGTCGCGCACGCCGTAGACGCGATAGTCCACAATCTTGCCGTGCCGCGCCAGGATGGTCACCGCGCCGGCCAGCTCCTTGCGGTCCACCGTACCCTGCATCAGCGCATGCAGCCGCTCCAGCCGCTCGGATGAGAAGCCGACAGACTCCGGTTTCACCGGCGTCATGTCCAGCGCAGGCGCCTGCTGCGCCGCAGAGAATTGCGCCGCAGTCAGCAACACAAAGCAGACCGCAATCAGCCTGCACATCCATGCATTTCTTTTGATCTTCATCAAGGCTCCCTCTTGAGCGCACAAAAACGCCGCGCCTGCATCGCGGAACCTTTATAACAAATGGCTTTTCTTCAGGCCAGCATGAAACACAATCGGTCTCAATAAATCAGCTTCAGCGAAAGCTGAATCTGCCGCGATGTCCCCGCCGTCTTCGAGATTTCGCCGAACCCCGAGCCGGTAAGAATGTTCGCCGGTAGCCCCATGTTCACAATGTTGAACAGGTTGAAGAACTCGCCGCGGAACTGCAGGTCCGTGCGCTCGGCACCACTGGCGCGCCGGCCAAAGGCCGTGTCCTTGATCAGCGCAAAATCGAAGTCATAGTACGCCGGCCCGCGGAATGTATTGCGCCCCAGCGTGCCGAACCGTCCCTGGTTCGGTCCTGTTCCGCCGGCAACATGAATCGGAATTGAGAAGAAGTCGCTCGCGTTGTTTGCGCTTTCGCCAAAGTAGTCCTCGCGCACCTTGCGCGCTGTCGAGAGATGCGGCACGGCAATCTGGTCTGGCCGGTCTGTGCCGTTCGATCCCGCGCCCGTCTGCTGCACGCCTGAATAAACCGTAAACGGCGACCCCGACGAAATGCTCGAAATACTCAGCAGCTCCCATCCGTCCGTCACCTTCCGGCTCAGCGGATGCAGAAAGCCCACGCTCTCCAGGTGCAGGTCCTGCGCCGCGCTCAGCCCGAAGGCATGCGTCACATCGAACGACGACGGTCCTTTTTCCGCATGTGTGTCATACGGATTCTGCGGAAACCCCGACACCACTGCGCCTGTCGATCCTGTTCCGCCAATCACATCGCTCGTGTCGTCAATCGACTTGCTCCACGTGTAGCTCGCTTGCACGCCCGGCCCGCCGTGTCCCACCGTCCCCGAGAGTGAAGTCTGCAGCGCGTGATACGTCGAGTGAGCCGTAGCCGTAATCAGGTTCTCCGTTCCGAACCCGCCAATCACGTTGCCCTGGCTGTCGAATGTCGTGTGCGGCGCAAACTGCGCGGTCGCTCCCGGATACGCATTCGGAAAACTGATCCGCGGTAGATGTTCGGCAGCCGTGCCCACGTAACTTGCGTCCGCCACCAGGTTGCCAAGGCTCCGCTCCACGCCCGCCGTCCAGGTATACAACGTCCCGTTTCCGAAGTCTCGATCCACGCCGCTCAGGTTCAGGTCGCTCACCACGTTTCCGGCTGTCAGCTCGGCCACCTTCTGCTCGTATTCGTTCACGTCCATCACAGTATTCGGCGCAACTGTATTCGTGCGGCCGTTGGGAAAGATATTCGCTCCCGCTGGCGTCTCCGCCTGTGGCAGTTGCGCCGGCGTAATCTTGAACCCATAGCTGATGGGCGCATTCGCCGCCGAAAGCAAGCGCGGCATCACTGCAAACGGCGCGCTGCCGGTCAGAAAATTGTCCTGCCAGATATTCGGCGGAATCACCGTGATCCCTCCGCCGGCGTGCGCCTGCAGCTTCTTCGTTGCCTGCCATGCCGCCTGCACGCGCGGTCCCCATCCCTTCCACTCCGTCCTGAATCCCGGCTGCGGATTCACTACGTACTCCTGCGTCCCGTTCGTCCACAGGAAGCCTGCCGTGCGCCGCGCCCGCTCGGTGATCGGCGTATACAGCTCCCAGCGCACGCCGTAGTTCAGCGTAAAGCGGCTCGAAACTTTCCAAGCATCCTGAAAGTATGCGTTTACATTGTTGCGATTGATCGCCGCTGGCCCAATATGCGCGCCGCTCGAAAAATACGGCGGCGCAACCGATATGGTATACGCGAACGGGCTGCCCGCCAGAAAACTCGAGAGCGTATCCGGAAGCGGATCGCCCGGCTGAATGTCGTGCGTTCCGCTCGCCGAAGGAATGGACTCGTTCGCATACGCCGTGCCGCCGCCAAAGTCGTACTCGCCATTCGGACTCATGCCAAAGTACGTGGTATCGCGGTTGGCCCGCACCTCGGCTCCAAACTTGAACGCATGACGTCCCGCGGTGTACGACACATTCTCGCGCGCCTGGAACAGATTGCCATACGCTGCCTGCACGCTTCCGGCCGCTGAGTTGAACGCCTCGAACAATCCGTCGTTGAACTTCACCGCCGGATCCACCTGGTTAGGCGCCGGAAACCCCGGCGTAGCCCGCTCGATGCTCAGCGACGACTCGAAGATCAGTCGCGGCGACGCCGTATGCGTGTACGTGCCCACCACGTTTCTCTGCCGGTCGATGTACTCGATGCCGAATGATGGATCGATCGCCGTCTGATCCGGATTCGTCGTCGGCCCGGTGAGATTGTCCATCACGAACCGCGCCGTGAGCTGGTCCTTTGCTGCAATCTTGTGATCAATGCGCAGGGAAAACTGGTTCGCATTCGTCACCACCTTCGAGGCCGTGGCATACGTATGCTCGCCAAACGAGCCCGCCGTATCGTTCGGCAGTGGATACCGCGCCAGCACCGCGGCAATCCCCGCGTCTACCGGCACCGTCAACGTGTCCTTCGACCCATCCGGATACGTAATCTCATCCACGCCCGTGCGCTCGGTCGCCGTCGGCACCGGCATCACCTGCGTCGTCCCCAACACCTGCCGGAACCCCTGGTACTGCGCGAAGTAAAACGTGCGTCCGCGCCCGTCATACACATGCGGCAAGACCACCGGCCCGCCATTCGTAAATCCGAACTCGTTGCGCCGGAAGGGCGGAATCCTGCCCGGATACGCCGGCGTGGCATAGTCAAAATAATTGCGCGCATCAAGCATCGAGTTCCGCACAAACTCAAAGAACGATCCGTGAAAACCAATCGCGCCTGAGCGCGTGATGATATTCGTGAATCCTGAAGCCCCATGCCCGATCTCCGCCGGCATCCATCCCGAGCTCGACTGGATCGTCTCCACCGCATCCACGTTGAAGTTTGAGAACGTGGCTCCGCCCATCTCCGGATCGCTGATGTCCGCGCCATCCATGGCAAACACCGCCTCCACGCCGCGCTGCCCGTTGATGGCAAACTGCGCGGTGAAGTTCGTCGCCCCATTGGCATCCGTCATGGTGCCCGCGGCCAGCAGCAGCAGTGAGCTGAAGTCGCGTTTGTTCAGCGGCAGCTCGCTCACCGCCGCGCTCGAAAGCTCCTCGCCTCCGGTGGCAAGCTGCCCTGCAAGCACGCCCACCGTTACCTCGCCGCGGTCAGAGAGCGTGAGCGCAGCCGCCGGCGCGCCGGGCGCAAGCTCCACCGGTGCCTGCGCGTCCACTTTGCGCCCGTTCCATTGAATCGTCAGCCGGTACGCGCCCGCAGGCAGCGGTGCAAGGCGGAATGAGCCATCCACGCCAGTCGCCGCCTCAGCCCGCGCGCCCTTGGCCGCCAGCCGCACCTTTGCCGCAGTGATTGGCGTGCCGCCGGGATCACGCAGCACACCGCGCCACGCAACCGGCCCGGCCGGTTGCGCCGGCAGCATGGCCGCAAACATCAGGCCGGCCGCTGCCGTCCACGCGAAAACGCTTCTTCGCGCGCAATGCGATATCGGGCCACTGATCCAGTGAACGATCTCGTCAAGTAAACGTATAAGCAAACGTACCGGCCTTCGGGGAGAGATGCGTGGAACACGCCAGAGCCCGCATCAGGAAAAAGAATAAACTGGCCGCATTGCAATGGATTATACCTTCTGCCGCCGGCCCCAGAGCGTGAGGCATTCCCTACAATGGTTTAAGTTACATGTCTGCTTCATCCGTCAACCCGGAATCCGCCGACACCATCGCCGCCATCTCCACGCCCCCCGGCCGCGGCGGCATAGGCATCGTGCGCCTCAGCGGTCCGCAGGCCACATCCATTGCGGCACAACTCGTCCACCTCCATCACCCACTCGAACCCGCGCGCGCGCGCCTCGCTGACGTCCTCGATGACTCCGAATCCACTACGGAAGCTGGCCGCATCGACGAAGCCATCGTTACCTTCTTCGCCGCGCCCAACTCCTACACCACGGAAGACGTTGTAGAAATCGCTGCACACGCCTCGCCCGTTGTTCTCGACCTGCTCCTGCGCCGCGCGATCTCCCTCGGCGCGCGCCTCGCCGAGCCCGGCGAGTTCACCCAGCGCGCCTTCCTGGCCGGTCGCCTCGACCTTACTCAGGCCGAAGCCGTGCGCGACCTCATCGACGCGCAGACACTCACCCAGGCCCGCCAGGCCGCCAGCCAGATGGGTGGCGCGTTGAGTCGCCGCGTCGCGCCCATCAAGCAATCCCTCGTCGAGCTCATCGCACTCCTTGAAGCCGGAATCGATTTCGCCGAAGACGACGTCGACGTGACGCCGCAATCCGAAATCGCCACCCGCATTGGCGCGCTCACTCCGCCACTGGCCGCGCTCGAAGCCTCTTTTGCCCGTGGCCGCATCGTCCACGACGGCCTCACCCTCGCCATCGTCGGTCGCCCCAATGTCGGCAAGAGCTCGCTCTTCAATCGCCTCGTTGAGCGCGACCGCGCCATCGTCACTGCGACCCCCGGCACCACCCGCGATCTGGTCACTGAGCACATCTCGCTCGCCGGTATTCCACTCGAGCTCGTCGACACCGCCGGCCTCCGCGAAGCCCCTCGTGGATATTTGGAAGAAGCCGAGCAGATTGGCATCCGTCGCACCCGCGAAGCACTCGCCGATGCCGCACTCATCCTCATCGTCCTCGATGCCACGCAGCCGCTCAACGACGAGGAGCGCAGCCTCCTCGCCGCCGTCGAAAACCGCCCCGCACTCATCGCCATCAACAAATGCGATCTTGTTGTCCGTCATGAGGAAGGCAGCACTACATCGGAACAGTGTTCAGGAACCGCGGAAGAACTTCCTCGGGCAGGCACGAAGTGTCAGGGCACGACTGCAGAGGCTGCGGAAAAACTCGGTTTTGTATCAGGGCACGAGTTGACTCGTGCCGTAAATGCTGCAAAATCCATGAGGCTTTTAGGCCCTGAGGGATGGTCCTCAGGGAAATTGGCCGGATTATCGACTTTTTCCGCAACTTCTTCTGTCGTACCGCAGTCGGGTCATCAAGAGAGCCGGGCTTTAGCCCTTGAGGGAGCTTCATGCTCAACCTCACCCGAGTTCGCCAATCTCCCCGCACTCCAAACCTCCGCGCTCACCGGCGAAGGCATCCAGACTCTCCGCGACCACATCCTCGCTCTTGCCACTGGCGGTGCTGCTCCCGAGCCCGGCCTGCTCACCAACCTCCGCCAGCACCAGGCCATCTCCACTACGCTCGCCGCGCTCGCCGACGCAGACAAGGCCAATGCAGCCTCTATCCCCCACGAGATGATCCTGCTCGACCTTTACCGCGCTCTCTGGGCGCTCGACTCCCTCACCGGCCAGACCACCCCCGACGACATCCTCAATCTCATCTTCTCCACCTTCTGCATCGGCAAGTGATTATAACTTATTATCAGTGGTATACATGATTTTGGTGAGCAACTGACCTGCCCCGTTTTTCTCAGCCAACGATAGCTGGAGTTCCTCGAAAACTTTGATAAGGATCTGTAGTTGTGGCGTCAAACCGGGCGGCAAATGAGCTTATCTGGCGAGCTCATTGCCGACCCAGTAATTCAAAAGTAGAGCTTGAGAGATCCTTGCAGCTCTCGCGAGTTGGTTGTAATTGCTGTGGCGGTGATCTCTCCTACCTGGCTCGATTGAATGTCGGTGTTGGGCTGGCCGAACCAAGGGTGATTGAACAGGTTGAATGCATCCGCGCGGACTTCAAGATACCGAGACTCCGTAAAGTGAAAATCCTTCATGATAGTGGCGTCCCAATTGTCTTCTCCCGGGCCGCGCAATATGTTTCTGCGCGCCGTACCAAGCACACCTGAATTGCTCGGGTCCACTGTGAACGCGGTAGGATCGAACCACCGCTCGATGGTTGGGCTTGCCAATGTTCCCGGGGCGATCCTGTTGGGAAGCGTGCCGTACGAACCACCTGAGCCGAACGGATCGGTTTCTTCTGTGACGCTGAACGGCGTGCCACTCGCTGCCACCCCAACCGCAGAGATTCGCCACCCGCCGAGCGCCTCATCCAATCCGGTCGAGATATTGCTGCCAAACCTTCTTCCGCGGCCAAAGGGTAAATCGTAAATGATGTCAGTCGTGAGGCGGAATTCGACATCTTCCGATCCCAACGATCGATTCAAATTGAGATCGTTCGGACTGGGAACGGGAACAGCGCCAGCGATCGTAGAATCGTCAAAGCTGCCGTCATCGATTAACTTCGACCAGGTGAAGTTACAAATGAACTGCAATCCCTGGGAATATTGCTTGGTCACGTTGGCTTCTAACGCGTGGTAGATTGAGGAGGCGATGTTGGTGTAATTCGTGAGGCCCTCGTTGTATCCCACGTTGGTCCATTGCGGCCCGAGGTTCGTGCCGTTGACCCACCGGTTATCGTTAATCGGCATAGCAATATCGATATGGCTTCCCTTATTGCCCAGATAGGCCACTTGAACGGAAAGCGTGGGAGCCAGTTCCCGCTGGATGGCCAAGTTCCATTGTTGATTGTTGGGGGGATTGAGATAAGTGTCTCCCTCTTCAATCAGCGGC
>JASHPJ010000098.1 GCA_030038195.1 Acidobacteriaceae bacterium | reverse complement strand
CCTATACTTTTCCTTTGAATCCGAAATTCGCTGCAAGGGATTGGCCACATGTCCTCATCCGCCGTTTCATTCGCCGCTCAGAACCATCTGCGCTTTCTTGACGAGCTTAAAGCCTTCCTGCGCGTGCCATCCATCTCCACGCTTCCCGAGCACAAAGCCGACTGCCGCCGCGCCGCTGACCTGCTCGCCGCCGAGCTCAAGCGCATCGGCATGGAAAACGTGCGCCTCGTCGAAACTGAGGGCCATCCGCTGGTCTACGCTGATTGGCTGCACGCCGCGGGCAACACCGGGGGCCCCGCGGCCAGGTCTTCGTCCGCGGGGTGGAAACCCACCGTGCTCTTCTACGGCCACTACGACGTGCAGCCCCCCGATCCGCTCGAGGAGTGGATCTCGCCGCCTTTTGAGCCCACCGAGCGCAACGGCAACCTCTACGCGCGCGGCGCCGTTGACGACAAGGGCCAGGTGTGGGCGCAGGTGAAGGCCCTCGAATCCCTGCTGGCTGCCGCCGGCGCGCTGCCGCTGAACGTCCGCATCCTCTTCGAAGGCGAAGAAGAGGTGGGAGGAGAGGGAATTGCCGCATTCGTCGCTTCCAAACCGCCCGGGCTCAAGGCCGACTTCGCGCTCATCTCCGACACCGAGCTCTTCGCGCCCGGCCTGCCCACGCTCTGCGTCGGCCTGCGCGGCATGATCTACACCGAAATCGAGGTCCGCGGCGCGCGCACCGATCTTCACTCCGGCATGTACGGCGGCGCAGCGCCCAATCCCTTCGTGGCGCTGACGCAGATGCTGGCCCGGCTCAAGGATGAGGACGGCCGCATCCTCATCCCCGGTTTCTACGACGGCATCATTCCGCCCAGCACCGAAGAGCTGGCCGCCTGGCGCAGCCTGCCCTTCGATGAGGAGCACTACCGCATCACCGAAGTCGGCTCCAGCAAGCTCGTGGGCGAACCCGGCTACACGGTCCTCGAGCGCACCTGGGCCCGGCCCTCGCTCGACGTGCATGGCATTCCCGGCGGCTTTACCGGCGCGGGCGCAAAGACCGTGATCCCCGCCAAGGCGCTGGCCAAGGTCTCCATGCGCCTGGTTCCAGGCATGGCTCCCGCAAAATCCTTCGCGCTTTACAAGAGCTACGTGGAAAAGATCGCTCCCGATGGCGTCGAAGTGGATGTCCGCCTCATCCACTCGGGCGACCCGTGCCTGGTTCCCGTCGACAACCCCTACATCCAGGCCGCCACGCGCGCGCTCCGCGAAGTGTGGGGCCGCGATACGGTCTTTATCCGCTCCGGCGGCTCCATTCCCATCGTCGGCGACTTCGCCCGCCATCTCGGCCTGCCCAGCGTCATGATGGGCTTCGGCCTGCCGGACGACAACCTGCACGCGCCCAACGAGAAATTCAATCTCAAGAACTTCGAGCTGGGCATCGTCTCGCTCATCCGCTTTCTGGAGGAAGCCGGCAAGTGAATGCGGACCAGCGCGCCGCCGGATTCGTGCTCGCCGGCGGCCGGTCCAGCCGCATGGGCCGCGACAAGGCGCTCGTTGCATTCGCCGGCCGCCCGCTCATCGAGAACGCGCTTGGCATCTTCCGTGATGCCGGCCTTGAGCCGCAAATCGCTGGCGCCCGGTCGCCGCTGGCGGAGTTTGCCCCAGTGATCGAAGACCGTGAATCGGGTCACGGTCCGCTCTCCGGCATCTGCGCAGCGTTTGAATCCACGCCGGCCGTGCATGCCGTCTTTCTGCCCGTTGACCTGCCGCTCATTCCATCCTCGCTGCTGGTCTATCTCCTCCATCACGCCCGCATCACCGGCCACGCCGTTACGCTTCCCGCGCTCGGTGGCAGCGCACAAACCTTCCCGGCGGTCATTGATCGCGCCGCACTGCCCGCGCTTCATGACGAACTCGCAGCGGGCCGCCGCGCCTGCTGGAAGGCCTTCCGGGCAGCCGGCGTGAGCACGGTAGCCGTCGAGCTCCTCGTCCAGGCTGGCCAGGTAACCGACCCCCGGCAGCTTTCGCCATCCCAATGGTTCCTGAACGCCAATACCCCTGGCGAGCTGGAGCGCGTCCTTCAATTAGCGGGCATTGGGCAGGCCGCGGCCCGCATCCCGTAATCTGGAGTGGAGCTATGGCGGCCACCGGACCCGAATCCGAGCGCAACCCGAAGCCGATCTCCGGCTCAGCCGGAACCGGCGGCGATGCAGGCGAGTCGGATCTGCCGGCGCTGGCCGATACAATTGCAGAAATCGCCGCCGCCGAGTCCACGGAACCGTTCGTACAGCCGGGCTCTGCAGGCGGTTCCGCTGGGCCCATCATCTCCTTCCGCAATGTCTCCATCTCCTTCGACGGCCGTCCCGTCCTCGAAGATGTCAGCTTCTGCGTCGACCGCGGCCAGACCCTCTGCATCCTCGGCCGCAGCGGCGTGGGCAAATCCGTCTCCCTGCGCCTGCTGATGGGTTTTCTGCAGCCTGACTCCGGTTCCATCCGCGTGGAGGGCCGTGAAATTGTGGGCCTGAGCGAAGAGGAACTGATGACCATCCGCAAGCGGGTAACCATGGTCTTCCAGAACGGAGCGCTCTTTGACTCGCTCAGCGTGCGCGAAAACGTCTCGTTCCCGCTGCGTGAGCGTGGCGGCCTCGACGACGACCAGATTCACCAGATCGTCGATCGCCTCATCAGCCTAGTCGGCGCGGAGGACGTTGTGGACGCGCTCCCTGCCAGCCTCTCTACCGGCCGCAAACGCGCGGTGGCCATGGCCCGCGCGCTGGCCGCGCAGCCTGAAGTCGTGCTCTACGATGAGCCCACCACCATGGTCGATCCCATCATCGCTCGACGGCTGGGCAATCTCATCCAGCGCTTGAAACACCAGCTTGGCTTCACCAGCATCGTCGTCACCCACGATATGCGCTTTGCCGAGCGCCTGGCCGACACTGTCCTCTTCCTCGACCAGGGCCAGGCCCGGTTCTTTGGACCGCTCAAGGACTTTGTGGCCTCGCCCGATTCCCACGTTCAGCAGTTCCTCACCCTGGACGCTTATGTCCTTCCGGAGACATGACGCGCTTGTTAACTTGAAATGAAAATCTGCTAAGAATTTCCTTGCCTTCGCCTGCCGTTCGAGCGATGCTAAATATATCGGTTTTGTCTGGAACCGGCGCAGTTGCCGGTATCGATCTGCAAGCAAATGAGAGTTATGATCTGCAAGCGGCCAGGGATTTTCCAGTGAGCAGATAGGTGCGCTGTAAACTGTTTATTTTCTGCGATAAACAGGTGGTTTAGAAGAGCGCGGCATAAACGGTTTCGAGCGACTTGTTCCGGCAGGCACGATGGAATGAGCCAGAATCGGCAGACTGGAAACTCGGGCTTCTTCATGCTCGCCAGTTGCCCTGGGCAGACTTGGTTGGCAGGTAACGCATAGGCTACGGCCAGTTATGAAAAGTTACCCAGAATCAGGCAACCCTGTTCCTCGTAACTTTCGTCTAACGAAACGTCTACAGACAGACTCCCGGTCTGGCGTTGTGTTCTAGCAGCTTTCCAATTTGGTGTGGAGTGAAGCCGCAGCCTAAAGTGGCTCTTTCTTAGAAAAAGCCACCAGGCACATCCGTTCACACTGTACGTGAATTGGAGAACTGCTCTAAGCGGCAGGTTTGCTGCCTCACCCATAGTGTCTCTACTTTTTTGAGGATTGCGGAAACCTATGGCTAGTTCTGACTTCTGGCAAAGGCTCTCGGCTTCGATAGCCACCTCCCCTGAATGGGAGCCTGGACTGGGAGGGGGGGCGCTTCGCGGCTCGCGAGGCGCGATCAAGCTCTGGATGGTGCTGGACGCTATCACCATTCTGGGTGCCGCGATTCTTGCCACGCTCTACGAGCGGCACGCCGGTCCTCTGGCCGGTGCAAAAGGGTTGTGGTACGGAACTCTCATTCACGGCCGCTCCATGTGGATTCTGCTGGCGCTTCTTTGTGGCTTCACCGTCGCCATCATCGTCAGCAGCAAGCGGCTCCAGCTTTACACGCCGCTGCGCATGTCGGGCATTCTGCACGAGCAAAGGCTGAACGTGCAGGCCTGCTTTACCTCGGGCCTTCTGCTCACCGGGGCGCTCTATCTTCTGCACGCCGACGATATTCCCCGCCGCATCGTGCTGCTCACCATCGGCCTGGTTACCGTGGCTTGCAGCCTGCGCCGTTTTGTATACCGGGTCCTGCTCTACCGTCGCTTCGACCGCGGGGTGGGCACGCGCAACGTGCTCATCGTGGGCACTGGTCCTGAGGCGCATGCGCTGCGCAATCACATTGAGAGCATCCGGCATCTCGGCTACGCATTCAAGGGCTTCATCGACCTTCCCGATCCGCGCTCCCGCTTCCGGCCAGGCGCCAGTGACGTGGTGGGAAGCCTCGATACGCTCTTCCAGAATGCGCGCCAGTTGTTTGTCGACGAGATCTTTTTCGCCACTCCCTGCGAGCGCGGCATTATCCAGAATGTGCTCGAGCAGTCCCGCATTCATGGCATTGATCTGCGCGTGGTGCCCGACATGTACGACGGCCTGGCCTGGAACAGTGGCATTGAGTATATCGGTCAGTTTCCTACCATTCCGCTGCACACCGGCCATGTGCCTGAGCTTGGCCTCTTCTTCAAGCGCGCCTTCGACATCGTCTTTTCCATTCTCGTTCTCGTTGTTCTTTCGCCCTTTCTGCTGGCCATCGCCGTCGCCATCAAGCTCGACTCGCCGGGGCCGGTTCTTTACCTCTCTGAGCGCATCGGCAAAAGGGGCGTAGTCTTCCGCTGCATCAAGTTCCGCACCATGGTGCTGGACGCCGAAAAGCGCCGCGCCGAGCTCATGCACATGAACGAGCGCGACGGCGTTTTGTTCAAGGTTGCCAACGATCCGCGCATTACCAAGCTGGGCCACTTTCTGCGCAAGTACTCTCTCGACGAGCTGCCACAGTTCTTCAATGTCCTGTTCGGTGACATGAGCGTTGTCGGCCCGCGTCCGCCCATTGCCAGCGAGGTGAAGCAGTACAAGCTCAGCCACCTGCGCCGGCTCGACGTCACGCCCGGCATCACTGGCCTGTGGCAGGTGCAGGGCCGCCAGGACCCCTCCTTTGCCAGCTACGTTTCCCTCGATGTCACCTACATCGACAACTGGAGTGTCTGGCTCGATTTCAAGATCATCATGAAGACAGTCGGCGTAGTCTTTGCCGGCACTGGCACCTAGTTGTTTAGTCCCATCGTGTGGTGGAGTAGTCTATTCAGACTTGCCATCGCCGGAGGTTTTATGGGACAGGTACTTCACGGGAGCGCCAGCACGAGTCGCCGCGGCGACCAGTGCGTCGAGCGATACAACATAGTCAAGAGAGCCTAAACCGGCTATCCGCGCGGTATGGCATCAACCCGAAGACCGTGGCCAAGTGGAGAAAGCGGGAGTCCAACCAGGACGCGCCGATGGGGCCGAGCAAGCCACACTCCACCGTCCTAACCACCGAACAGGAAGCTCTTGTCGTTGCTTTCCGCAAGCACACACTGCTTCCGTTGGATGATGGTCTCTATGCGCTCCAGGCCACGATCCCTGCACTGACCCGATCCGCCTTGCACCGCTGCCTGCAACGGCACGGCATCAGCCGCCTGC
>JASHPJ010000097.1 GCA_030038195.1 Acidobacteriaceae bacterium | reverse complement strand
CTCAGTTACTGACAGATCAATTGAAACATTGTCATCTTGAGCGCAGTTGGGAGCGTTCTTTACTCCCAACGGAGTCGGAAGTCGAAGATCCGCCGTGGTGGAACCTGCGGTTCGGGGCTTCGGCTTATGCTACGAACTTTTGATTCACCACACTAGTGTCTCGTCTCTGAAGTTCTTGACATAACAGCAGGTGTCCTTCTGAGCGAACGGGGACCCAAACGTTTTTCAGTTTGGGGGCGGTGAGCGAAGAATCTGCGGTTGCCTTGCAGTTTTTTCTGATAGGAACTTCGGAGACACCACGCTAGGGAAGCTCCGCTTCAGTCATCGTTTTGAAAGGGCACGGCTTCGAGCCTGCCCTGAGCTTGTCGAAGGGTGCCGTAAAATGAATGGGGCTTTAGCCCCTGAGCGATGAGTGAGTGACTGAAGCAGAGCTTCCCTAGCATTTTTTACGGGTGTCCGCCGTTGTCTTACCCTCATATTCCCCATGATCCCCCTTGGTCAGGTCTTCACCTATTTGTGCACGCTCCACGCCGTTTCTCCGTACCGCATCCATTTGGTCCAGCTACTACTTTAAAGAAACGGGTGGTAGAAAATAGATCTTCGCCGCCCGCAGCAAAGCGGCACGATCGAGGCAAGGGATTGTTCCCTCATATCGAGCCTTCCAGCAGACCTGATTCACAAGGTCCCTTGGGTAACAAGCGCGCAGTTCCTTATGCAAGGCCTCACGGATAAAGTGAATCAGTTCATCGATAGCGCCAGGGTCGACTTCCAACTGGCGCTCCTGGGCAACTCGACGAAAGATCGCTTGGAATTGCTCATCCGTGGCTGCGCCAAATTGAATTTTTGTCTGAATCCGGCGTTGAAAAGCTGGATCAAGAAGCGTCTCAGGATCCTTGTTCGATGCAAATACAACCAGCATTTCGAACGGAATCGCAATTTTCTTACCGCCGACGAGAGTTAGAAAATCAATTCTGCGGTCTAAAGGGACGACCCAGCGATTGAGCAGCTCGTCGGCCGGAATTCGCTGGCGGCCGAAATCGTCGATAATCAACACCCCGTTATTGGCCTTCATTTGAATCGGGCCGTCGTAATACTTCGTGATTGGGTTAAATTGAAGGTCGAGCATTTCAACCGTCAACTCTCCTCCAACGATGACCATCGGACGACTACATCGTACCCAACGGCTATCCCAGTCTTCGGGTTCCTCCTTTTGTACGCACTGGTGAACGACTGGATCATATACCGTAATGATCTGGCCATTTACCTCGACTGCGTATGGGATCCAGATATCATCTACAGCGAGCACTCGCGCCAAGGTTTCAGCCGCGGCAGTCTTTCCAACTCCGGGAGGGCCATACACAAAGACACCAGCACCGGAATTAAGAGCGGTACCCAACTGAGATAAGATCTCGGCGTCCATGACAAGGTGGGCAAATGCGCGCTCTACATCCACGGGACGTACCGTCAGGTCTTGAACGCTTTGCTTACGCACCTGCTCCACGTAGCTCTGTAGAGAAACCGGCGCAGCACCCGAGTATTGGCACTGCGACAACAATTCCAATGCACGCGCCCGGCCTTGAGATGTGATGGTAATGTCTGGAACATTGTCGTGCATGCCGGTTATTTCAGCGAGCATTTTAGTTCTCAACCGGCGAAACAGCAGGTCTGCAATCTCATAACTAAGATGAAGATGCTCGGCGAGCTCAAGAATTGAGAATGGACCAGAGAGATAAAGCGCCTTCAAGGCGATATCTTCAAGCAGCGAGTCGCGTATGCCGACCTCGGAAAACGATTCAGGCCTGCGCTCCGGACCAGCGAAAGGTTCGCCCTGGATTGTGTCGCGGCTTGTTTTCATCGTGCTGTCTCAATCGCGCGGAGCCCGGTATGATCGGGTAGTCTCATCCGTTGCGACGGTTTGGCGTACATTCTTTTGAAGGTGCGCCGCCCAGAAATCACATTTTCTGAATCGAACAACCTCGCGCAATGATCTTGCCTTTCGAACAAACACACAATTTTGCCAGCTAGAGGTTTGCAATCGCTCATCATCTTACTCCTATGGATATTGACAATAGGAGCAAAAGAAAACTCCTGCATCTATGCAGGAGTCATCAGCCGATCCATTTCGGGCGGCGCTTAAGGCGGATTCCTTCGCGCTGTTCAACGTAGCACAATTTGCAGCCAACCGCAATCGAAACGGCTCGATCTTAGACCTCGGAGAGACGCGAGTACTTCCTGCTCGTACTCGCGAAAGCATGTTGCAGGCATCTTGGTACGCGCTGGCACTCAAGCCTGCATCCTACGCTGGACGCGTACAAGAATCGGGACGGCGGCAAGTTCGGTGATTACGCAAAATGCGATGGCCGCTGGCACCGAACGGTCATACAGGATACCCATAATGGCGCTTCCGACGAACCAGAATAGACCGTACGCCCCGGTGAAAAAACCATAAGCTGACGACCTGCGCTCGGCAGGAACCATGATGGCGACTGCTGCCGGAATAATCGACTCATGTACTCCCATCCCCATGCCCCATAACACAGCTCCAAGAAATGCCAGCCGGAATCCGCCTAGGAACACCAGCGGGGCGAAAAGCGCGGACAGCAGAGTCAACGGGATCAGAACAACAATGCCATAACGGTCAAATAATTTTCCAAACACAAGCGATCCCGTTCCACTCACTCCCATGGCTACCGAATAGCAAATCGGAATCCAGGCATTTGTAACCGTTCCTGTCTTCTGAAAGTGAAAGGCTATCAGTTGGAAGTCCGCGAATCCCGCCGCAACCAGTGCCGCTCCTGCAAGGTAGATCCAGAAAGTTCGGGACAGTCCCGATGCTTTGATAGCCGAGGTTCTTACCTCCAGATCTTCAGGGTGCGGATAAAGTACCCTTGCAATGGATAGGAGCAGGAGCGTGATGACCGCGGGAACCAGGAGCGTCCCAAACGCGAGGCGATATTCACCTTTATGCGCCAGGATGAAAGCCACCAGCAATGGCCCAAGTAAGGCTCCGCACTGGTCGAGAGCTTCATGAATACCGAAACCCCAGCCAAAGCCGATCTTTTTTGCCGCGTGGGAGATCATGACGTCACGCGGAGGATTTCGAATTGCCTTGCCTATTCTTTCGAACAGAATGAGGAGAGCTGCCGTCTTCCAGCCTCTGGCTTCGGCCAGTAGTGGCACGGAAGCCATCTGGACTATATAGCCGAGAAACGCAATAGGCCAGAAGGCCTGCGTACGTTCACTCACGCGGCCCGACACAAACCTCAGGCCGTATCCCAGCAATTCTCCAAGGCCGGCCACGACTCCGACGACTGCTCCTGTGACACCGAGCGTTTGAAGGAACGGGCCGGTGATGGAGCGGGAGCCTTCATAGGTGAAATCCGCGAAAAGGCTCACCACGCCCGTGATCAGTACAAATTTAAGTGCACCCCTGCGCACGGCTTCGTTATCATAAGTTCTTCCGGCCACGCGGATTCCCTTCGAATTGACCTCATCAGCGTTCCTTGTCACTCTATAGCATTTTCGGAATTGCTGTAGACCGAAAGTACACGCTCAAATGGCTTTTTCCTCAAGAAAAAGCCACCTTTCACACTCGTCAATAGCTCGACGACTACCGCGATTGTGCCGGGCATTGCCGGAGGCGCTCCGGGATATATGGATCCGGATTTCAAACCTGACATGGTCATCGAGGTCAACGCCACGGTTGAATAGCCCTCAAATGGAACTGGGCAGTATGCATCATTGGATCAATTGGTCGTGACGCAGCGGCAAGGATCTGGGAAGCAAATACGATGATTTCCATCTCCTGCGCGGACTATGCCTTCCCACTGCTGCCAAGGGAGAAGCGATTTGCCCTAGTACCGCGACTTTGTGGTTTCGTAATCCAATCCACAAGACTTGGGTGCCTGGAAAACCACGATGCTGATGGAACAAATTCATGCGGTCAGGAATCTAGTGTCTGTCTCTGAAGTTCATGACATAAATACCGCTGTCATCCTGAGCGAAGGTCGCGGCGGTCCGCCGCGGCGGAGAGTCGAAGGACCTGCGGTTCGGGGCTTTGACTTATGCTACGAACTTCTGACTCACCACACTAATACACCTGGTCGGTTTCGAGTATGTGGATATCAGACTATTCGAGCGCAGTGATGGTTTAAGACCAGGGCAGTTGACTGCCGAGTCGAGGAAATTCGGGAGGCAGTTGAAACGTAATCGTCAATTGACGTACCGGAAGGAACGCATGAAAATGACTGAGCATGACGGCGCGCCAGGGCTTGTGGAGGAATGATTCTTGATCGGATGGTCTTCATCTTTCAGCGGAATCGTGCTCGCTGCCCTGATGGCGTCAATGCCCCTTTCCTGGGGTGTGGATGCATCCTCTTCGACCATTCGGCTCGAAAAGGACCAGGCAGTTTCACTGCGGTTCTTTGGCTCACCGGCCGCCGAGCTCTTCACAAAAGAACTGGACGAATCGTTCCAGGGCGTTCTCAAGGAGAACTTTTATGCGCAGCCCAGGGATGGTTTTTCAGCAGGATTCGTGAGCGCCTCTCTTCCAGGTTTTCCCTGGGCAGGAACCATGTGGTCGCGCGACGGCGGCACATTTATGCGTGAGCTTGTCATGCGCGGCTATTATCAGCACGCCGCACTCCTGGCTGAATGCCTGATGCGCCTGGTTAAAAGGGACCGGAACGGCTTCTATTCCTTCCCGGAGTACTTCAAGGGATCTCAGCCGGGGTCTGGGTCGGAATTGGATGGTACGGCATCGATTGTCATTGGCATGGTGTTGTTATGGGAGCGCCTTCCCGATGGCAACCCAGTCAGGAAAGACATTCAGCAGTTTCTCTTTCAGGACGCTTCACCGCTCAATGGCCTTGCATTTGCCTTGCGGACAAGGCCTCTTGTTGCTGGCAGCGGTGAGTTCGGCTGCGGATTAGGCGTTGACGGGTTATGTTACAACGTGGTGCAAAACAATCTTGTGTGGCTTGCTGTTCTTGCAGCAGCCAGGATGGCGGATGAGTCTGGCGATCCTGCGAGGGCTTACGCATATCGGCTTCTCGCGGCCCGCATAGCCGGCGCCATGGAGAAATATCTGGTCGGTAAGGACGGGGCATGGATATGGTGCATTGACACAAAAACCATGAGGCCAGACCCACGCATATTGAACGCTCCTGGGAATAAGGGCATCGGATCGATCAACGGCGTTGCTTCCATGTATGCAGATATGCTTGGTTTCGACCCGCTGGCATCCTCGCGAACGGCAGGCATCGAGCATAGCGAGAAGACATTCCAGCAGCTCTACAACACGCCGCTGCGCAAAATGGAGTTTGACCGCTACGGCATCTGGACGCAATTCGACCGGCTTGCCGGAGGACTGCTTTCCAGCCCGTCCTACGGCCAGGGATACGCGATTCAAACAATGCTGCTTTTTGACAACAGGACGATGGCCGGCAAGGCGCTCTCCTGGCTCGTGCATGCGACTTATCAGCCCGTGCCGGAATACATGCTGCATCGCGATTCTCCGTATTACTTCTACGAGCGCACCTATTCACCGGACGCGGTTGGCAAAGTCCCTCTTGATGAGGGCTGCGGCGCACTGAATCTTGTAAACGTCTCGGAGCCCTTGAAGATCTCGCGCCTTATGCTCGGTGTCGACGATCACTCCCCAGAAGCCGTCGCCATCATCCCCCGCATCCCTCCAGGCTGGAAAGGTGTTGAAGCGCGCAACTGGCCCATCCGGACCCAGGACGGTATCGTCAAGGCTGACATTCTATATCGAACGACAGAAAGCGGCGCAGAATTCACTCTTACCCTTCTTTCGGGCGGGCAGATCGACGATCTCAAGGTGCGGATGCCTGAGAAGGGCGGATTTGCCTGGCGCGAACAGTTGCACGCACGAACGGTACATTTTGTGACGCATTGAATAACCCGGTTTATGACTTGCGATCGAAGAAAAACTTGATCGGCGAAAGGATACCTGTATCACGAATATGAAGAGGCGGATGTTTCTCTTGCAATCGGGCGCGGGATTGGCCGCGGCTGTTCTACCAGGATTGGGTCAGACGCCGGTAACGCCGGCGGGCGGTGCACATCGTAGTGAAGTAACCGCGACGAAGAGCGTTCGCCTGCCGATCGTGCATCCCGGCATACTTCAAACTCGAGCTGACCTCGAGTTCGCGAAGGCAAAGATCAGGGCCGGCCAGGAGCCGTGGAAATCTGCGTGGCAGATATGGCTCGACAGCTCCGTCGCGGCGCTCGATTTCACGCCGAAGCCGTCTGTCCATGTGATTCGCGGCGCCTATGACGCTGGTGACCAGGGAGGCCGAGATCTCCAGGAGAGCGCAAGCGCGGCGGAAAACCACGTGATGCAGTGGTATGTGACGGGAGATGAGGCGCACGCGCGCAAAGCCATCGAAATTTTCGATGTCTGGTCGGGCACGCTGGCGGACTTCTTCGAGAACGACGCGATGCTGCTGGCCGGCTGGACGGGCGGCCAGTTCTGCAATGCGGCAGAGATTCTGCGCGCGACCTATCCGGGATGGAGCGCGCAGTCGCAGGAACAGCTCAAGCGCATGCTGCTGACGGTGTATGTGCCGCTGCTGCGCATGTTCTATCCCGAGGCGAACGGCAACTGGGATGCGGCGATCATGTACACGCTGCTCTCGATCGGCGTCTTCTGCGAAGATCGTGTCCTGATGGAATCGGTGTACCGGCATTATCGTCTGGGGCTCGTGAACAGCGGCATCACGCGCTACGTTTACCCGAGCGGGCAGTGCGAAGAGACGTGCAGAGATCAGGGACATACGCAACTTGGTCTCGGATACCTGGTGAATACCTGCGTGGTGGCATGGAACCAGGGCGTCGATCTTTTCGCCGAGGCCGATAACCGGCTGGCGTTGGGAATCGAGTACACAGCGCGCTATATGCTGGGCGAGGATGTGCCCGTCTACGGCAGGATCAGCGAAGTAACGCGAGGCCGGTTCAGCGACATCTACCATGCGGTGTTGCAGCACTACCGCTACGAAAAGCACATGGCGATGCCGTACACCGAAAAAGCAGCACAGAAGGTGGTGCGCGCGCACAGCGTGACGACGATGTTTCGCGGCGAAACGGGCAAAGCTCCCGCAAAGCTGAAGCCCGCGCCGGAGCCCTCGCAAATCGCGGTGATGGCCGGTGCGCAGGCCAGGCCGACCGGCGCGCCGCCGGCAGCGGCCATCCCTGTCGCGCCGGGCGAATCCATCCAGGATGCCCTGGACAGGCTGAAGGCGAACGGCGGTGGCACGTTGAGCCTGGCGGCAGGATTGCACACGCTTCCGGCAACGCTGAAACTGCCAAGCGGAGTCACGATCACCGGAACCGGCATGGACTGCGAGCTGTTCCTTGATCCGAAAGCGGGCCACGAGGCGGCGATGATAAACGGCGAGCCGGACATGCACGACGTAGTGCTCCGCGATCTGGTCATTGAAGGCGGACAGCAGCCGGCAGCCTCGCGCGATCCGAACTCAGACGTTGGGCGGCGGCGATTGGCGTATGGACCGATTCGCGCGGGAATCGTATTACAGGGCGACGGAAAATCCGTGATGCGTAACGTGCGGTTCGAGCACATCACGGTTCGCAACTGCACATATAACGCGGTCGAGTTGTTCGGAGTCGAGCAGGTGGAGATCGTGAATTGCGATATTTCGGGAAGCGGCGGAATGGTGCCGCCGGGACACGGAAAGAACCACAACCTGAAGATGAATCGTGTTGCGCACGTTGCGATCAGCGGCTCGCGTTTCGCCGATTCGATGTGGGGGCACGGCATTGCAGTGATCTTCGGGCACGAAGTTGCAATTCGTGATTGCGAGCTCACACGCAACCAGCTCGACGGCGTGATGATTGCCGAAAGCCTCCAGGTGACGGTCGAGAATTGCCTGGCGGAAGGCAATGGCGGCGCAGGAATCGCGCAGGAGACCTGGATGGAGCCGAATCGGACTGTGACGGCGAGAAATAATATCCTGCGCAATAACGTGATGACAAGTTAAGAACAGGCTTCGGATGGTGAGCGTTCACACGGATTCTAAGAAAGCTCTGATTAAGTCACCGTTTTGAAAGGGCACAGCTTCAGCCGTGCCGCAAGTACCGTAAGATGAATGGGGCTTTAGCCCCTGAGGGATGAGTGAATGACTTAATCAGAGTTTCCCTCAGACTGCACGTGAATTCGAGAACCGCTCTATCCTCCGCACTGCCGTCTCACTCCCCCTCCACCGGCACCTGCTCCAGCAGTCGCTTCCAGGTCTTCTGGTTTTTGCGGAAGCCTTTCTTCAAATCCTCGAGAATACGCTCAAAATCCGCATTCGTCCGCAGGTTGTTCCACGCCGGATTCTTCTGGAACCAGGGATAGTTTTCGTTGCCGAGATAGATAGCGCGGCGTAGCCAGTGCAGCGCTTCGCTCGAGTCGCCTTCGACGGCGAAGTACGTCGCCAGCCGGTAGGCCATCTCGTTGTCGGCTTCGGCGGCGGCGAGCGTGTCGTCCTTGAGCAGCGCCGCGGCCCGCGCCCGCTCACCCGCCTGCAAGTAACACAGCGCCAGCGTGGGCACGGCGATGCGCAGCGACCCATCATCGCGAATCACGCCTTCCAGGATCTCGATAGCCGCGCTGAGATTCCCCATCCTCATCTGCTGATAACCCGCCGAGGTGCGCAGCAGCGGATGCCGCGGCTCCAGCGCCAGTCCTTTTTCCAGCTCGTCTCCGGCCAGCTCGATCTGGTTCTGGTAGTGATATACACGCGCGCGATGGTTATACAGGATGGCCGCATTCGCCGGGTTCAGCTTGAGCGCGCGGCCGAACTCGCTCAGCGCTTCGGCATACATGCCGTCGCCGCGCAGCGCCAGCCCCGCCACCGTGTGCACGCTCCAGTCGTTGGCCGCGCTGGCCAGCAGATTCGCAATGCCGTGCCGCGCCGATTCTTTCTCCCCGCGCGAGAGCAGCATGTAGATACGATAAAGATTGGCCTCGGCCGATGCGGGATCGAGCTTGAGCGCTTCGTCGAATGCGCGCCGCGCGCGCATCACGTGAATCTGCCCGCCGAATCCGTGCCGCACGTACTGCAGCTCCGCAATGCCCAGTCCGCTCCAGCCGGGCGCAAACTGCGCATCGGCTGCCGTGACGCGCGTAAACAGCGCATGCGCGCGGTCCAGGTCAGCGCGCGAGCCAGTGCGCACCATGAACGAGCTCAACAGCGCGCGCCCCTGCAGGTAGCGCTCGCTGATCGGCCCCGGCAGCGAGCCTTCACGCGCCGGCGCGCGCTGCCCATCCGCCGGAGGCGTGTCGATCCGGTGGCTCACGCTCAGCCCATGCAGCGCCGCGAAAACCTCGTTCGAAATCTCCGTCTGCGCGGCGATCAGGTCCAGCGAGGCCACGCGAATCGCGCCGCCCGTGCGCACGCTCTGCTGCGCCACGTCGAGCAGTTGCCAGTTGAGGTCGAATCCCTGCTCCGAGCGCAGAAAGCTCCCGGCAAGCACATATGAAGCCAGCAGCTTCTGCCCCATGGCCAGCGGATCGAGATTCGCCGTGAGCTGCGCGATGGGCAGCGACATGAGTGTGCTTGACGGCCGCACCACCAGCCCCGGAATCCGCGCCAGCCGCGCCGCAATCGCGTCGGCGAGCGCGAAGCCATAGAGCGGAGCCACCTCAGTGGCACCGAGATTGGCAAAGGGCAGCACCACCAGCGAGTTTTGCGTCGCCTGCTCGCCGCTTGATTCTCGGAACCGCTCGGCAAGCATCGAGAGAAAGCCGGTCGTCCGCTTCTCGGCCTCGGCAGTCGTGGTGGGCAGATTGGCGGCCGCATCGCCGGGGATGATTCCGGTTTCGATCTGCAGCGCTTTCATGATCGTCTTCAGCGCTTCGCGTACCTCGGCGGCTGAGGCGTAGCGCGCGCTGGGATTTTTTTCAAGGCAGGTGGCGATCACGCTCTTCAGCTCCGGCGCGATCTCCGGCACAATCGCGCTGAGATCGATGGGCTCGGAAAACTGGATGGCGCGGATGGCCTGAAAATCCTCGGCATTGGGCCGCGCAAAGGGATGCCGCCCGCTCGCCAGCTCGTACAGGATCACGCCCAGCGCCCACACGTCCGACTGCACGCTGGAGTGCCCGGTGACAAACTGCTCCGGCGCCATGTA
Organism: Acidobacteriaceae bacterium; assembly: GCA_030038195.1. Taxonomy (GTDB): domain Bacteria; phylum Acidobacteriota; class Terriglobia; order Terriglobales; family Acidobacteriaceae; genus Telmatobacter. The sequence continues at coordinate 18,590 of JASHPJ010000097.1, read as the reverse complement.
GCGGATGGTTCCGCCGCGCGCCGTGTACGTGGCCGCCAGCGATAGATCCTTGGCCAGCCCCGGCTTGGCGGGATCGAAGTGCATGTCTTCAGGGGCAAGCCGGCGCGCCAGGCCGAAGTCGAGAATCTTCACCAGGCCGCCGTCGGTGAGCATCACGTTCTGCGGCTTCAGGTCGCGATGGAAGATGCCCAGCACGTGCGCGGCCTGCAGGCCGTCGGCAATCTGGATGCCCACCGAGAGCACAAGCTGCAGGTTCGCCGGCCCGCGCTCGATGAGCCGGTCCAGCGACTGCCCCGGCACATACTGCATGGCGATGTAGGCTTCTTCGCCGCTTTCGCCTACCTCGTAGATGCCGCAGACATTCGGGTGTTCGATGGCCGAGGCCAGCCGCGCCTCGCGCAGCACGGTGCTGCGCATCTGTTCGGCCGTGAGCGCACCGGGACGCAGAATCTTCAGCACCACGGGCCGCTGCAGCAGCATGTCGTTGGCCAGGTACACCACCCCGCTGCCGCCGGCGCCCAGGCGGCGGAGAATCTCAAAATGCTCAAGCGTCTTGCGTTTCATCGCCAGTCTTCAGTGTACCGGCGCAGCCATCAAAATTCTCTAAAACACAAATTCAGATGAATCAATCGATTTGCAGAACCGCATGGAACAGTAACCGTTCCCTGATCCCTCTCTCAATGCCCCCGCCGCGGCTGCCCCTCATCGGCCGGCTTCGCGCCGGGCGGCTGGTTCATCATGCGCATCTGGTTGCGGCGGCCCAGCACCAGCATCGTAATGCCGAAGACCAGCAGCACGATGCCCCACCACAGGTTGGCGTCGATGCCAAGGCTCCTGGCGTAGAGCCCGGTATTGTCGCGCGTGGCCAGGCCAAACGCGGTGAGGATCGCGCCGGTCATCGTAAACATCAGTCCCATTGGAATCCGAAGATCGAGGTTCATGGCATTCTCCTCACGCAAAAAAGATGTTGAGCGCCGCGCAGGCCACCAGGATGGCCGCCGCCAGCGCTTCGGGCCGCTTCCACCACGGCAGATGCTCGTGCGACGGCATCTTGGTGAGCGACCGCACCAGGCCCACCAGCTCTTCGTCCGGCCGCGGCCTGGTCACCAGGCTCACCAGCACGGCGATGATGAAGTTGGCGCTGAAGGCAAAGATGGCACCATAAAAATTCTGGGCCATGTCGCTCGGATAGCGGTGCAGCACGGTGATCCATCCGCCATGTATGCCGGGGTCGGCCTCCATGGGCAGCGTCAGCCCATGATGGGCCATCGCCGCCAGCGTGCCCGCCACCAGCCCGGTAAACGCGCCGTGTCCCGTGGTCCGCTTCCAGAACATGCCCAGCAGGAAGGTGGCGAACAGCGGCGCATTCACAAAGCTGAAGACGAGCTGCAGCGTGTCCATGATGTTGTTGAAGTTGATGGCCGCATACGCCGTGCCGATCGACAGCAGGATCCCGCCCACCGTCGCCCATCGGCCTACGGCGAGATAATGCTTATCCGGCGCGCCCTTGTGAATGTACGACTGGTACAGGTCATAGGTAAACACCGTGTTGAACGCCGTCACGTTGCCCGCCATGCCGCTCATGAAGCTGGCCAGCAGCGCCGTCAGTCCCAGGCCCAGGATGCCGGTTGGGAAGTAGTGCAGCAGCATGTTCGGCGTGGCCATGTCGTAGTCGAGCAGCGGCTTGCCGCTGGCGTCGAGCATCACCTTGCCGGTCACCGGGTTCACCTTGGCCGGAATCAGCCCGCGCCCTTCCTGGGCCACCTCGGGGACCACGCTGATCTCGTGGTAGATCACGCCGTTCTCGTTGTGCACAACCTCGGTGGTGTGCGGCGTGGGTAGGCCGATGGCGATCAGGCCGGGCAGGATCACCAGGAATGGAAACACCATCTTCGGAATGGCCGCAATCAGCGGCACGCGGCGCGCGGATTCCATGTTCTCTGAGGCCATGGCGGTCTGGATGACCAGGAAGTCCGTGCACCAGTAGCCGGCGCTGAGCACGAATCCCAGGCCCATGCCGATGCCGATGATGTCCACGCCCATGGGATTGGTGCTGGCGTGCAGCATGCCCTTCCACTCGTGCATATAGGCCGCAGGCAGCGAAGCTTTCAGGCCGGCCCATCCGCCGATGTTTTTCAGCCCCAGCAGCACCAGCGGCAGAAACCCGGCGACGATGAGAAAGAACTGCAGGACTTCGTTGTAGATAGCGCTGGTGAGCCCGCCCAGAAAGATGTAGAGCAGCACGATCACCGCCGAAAGCACGATGGAAAAGGTGAAGATCCAATCCTGCGGCCAGCCGAGCGAGCGAAAGAGTCCGTCGAAGACGTGCAGCGCCTGGATGAGCCGGGCCATGGCGTACATGGAGATGCCGGAGCTGAAGACGGTCATCACCGCGAAGGAGCAGGCGTTCAGCGCGCGCGTCTTTTCGTCGAAGCGCAGCCGCAGGAACTCGGGCACCGAGCGCGCCTTCGATCCGTAGTAAAACGGCATCATGAAGATGCCCACGAAGATCATGGCCGGAATGGCGCCGATGCCGTAGAAGTGCGCGGTCTCCAGGCCGTACTTGGCGCCCGAGGCGCCCATGCCGATGACTTCCTGCGCGCCCAGGTTGGCGCTGATGAAGGCCAGGCCGCAGATCCACGCGGGCAGCGCCCGACCGGCCTGAAAAAAGTCCTTGCTCGTCTTCATGTAGCGCTTGAGGGCAAACCCGATCCCCAGCACAAAGAAGAAGTAGAGCAGCATGATCAGCCAGTCAACGGACGTGAGTTGCAAGTTGGCTCCTTGTAGGCTCGCGCAGGTTTTTTGAAATTGCTGAAATTGCGTAGTTCCCGGCATCTCCGCGGCGCGGGCTTCCATGGTCCCGGTGCGGCTCGATTCCCTGGCTTCGGCGCAAGCTACCGCAATCACTCTACGCACCCGGACGCGGGCGAGTCCAGCAAAAAATGAAAATGTTTTCAAAGGCCATGGAGTACAGGGCGCACTGAAGGCTACAGCGGTTCCAGAGTTGCTCTATCCCGGAGCCGCCAAGGTTGAGTGGCTTTTTCTCTTAGAATCTGTCTAAAAACTTGATGTTTTGAAAGGGCACGGCTTCAGCCGTGCCAAAAAGCACGATCTTTAATAGATATTTCGCCCTCCGCTTCGCCTGCAGGCGAAGCGGAGGGCGAAAAAGAGAAAGTTGATCGACTGTATCGGCACGGCTAAAGCCATGCCCTTTCAAGGCGCTTGCCCGGTTCTAAAGAGTTTTTAAACAGGTTCTTAAGAAAAAGCCATCCGCCGCGGCGGACACGCTCTTCAAAGCTCAAGATGGGAAGCGAAACCGCTCTAAACTTCCGGATCGCCGCCAGACCGCCCGGAACCCTGTCAATAAGTGCTTCGCCCTGTTCACGTCAATTCAACATGACGGACAGGCAAGTGCCTTAACGACCGTTGGCATAGGCGCTCCGTCCAGAGCGGAGACCTTCTGCGGTGTACAGCACACACTGTTCAATCTCGTCCTGTCGGCCTGCATCGTCTTGTCTTCATTGAGAACGGCGATCGATTCGCTCAGGATTCGTGCGGCGCCAGCGTGTTTCGGCGGAACGATCTTGTAGTGCATCCATTTCCCCTCGCGGCGAGCAGCGACAATGCCCGCGCGACGCAGGTAAGCAAGATGCCGTGAGATCTTGGGCTGGCTCTGTCCGAGGATTTCAACGAAGTAGCAGACGCAAACCTCCCTGCCATCCATCAGATTCAGGAGCCGGAGCCGGGTGGGATCTGAGAGCGCCGCAAACAACAGCGCCAAGTCGTAAGTCTTAGGGGAGCGATTCACATCTCCATGATATACGTCTTGACAAATATGTCTACTAGAGAATACATTCGCCTTAGCATATGCGAGGAGACGTGACCATGGAATCAGCAACCAGCGTTCAGGAGCAGGTCAAGGAGAAGTATGGAAGCGCCGCGCGCGCCGCAGCGCAATCAGGCAGTGTACAGGCGTGTTGCGACCCCGGCCTTCGCTGCTGCGATCCGATCACTACAAACCTCTACGATGCGGAACAAACCGGGATCATTCCTGAGAAGGCGGTCAGAGCGTCCCTCGGGTGCGGCAATCCGACCGCGCTGATCGATCTTCGGCCCGGAGAAACCGTACTTGATCTTGGCTCCGGCGGCGGCATCGACGTGCTGCTCTCAGCCAAGCGCGTCGGTCCCACCGGCAAAGCCTACGGTCTGGACATGACGGACGACATGCTGGCTCTGGCACGCGAGAACCAGAAGCAGGCAGACGTCACAAACATCGAGTTCCTGAAAGGCGAAATCGAGAGCATCCCCCTCCCCGATAATTCGGTAGATGTCATCATCTCAAACTGCGTCATCAATCTCTCCACCGACAAAGACCGCGTTCTCCGTGAAGCCTTCAGCGTGTTGAAGCCCGGTGGGCGGTTCGCAGTTTCGGATGTGGTTGTACGCGGCAGCGTTCCGGAAGAGGTGCGCAAGAGCATGTTGCTGTGGGTCGGCTGTATCGCCGGCGCGCTCGAAGAGAGCGGGTACACCGCCAAGCTGATAAACGCGGGATTCGAGGATGCTAGTGTCGAACCGACGTGTGTTTACAACGTCGAAGATGCCCGCCAATTCCTCACAGAAGCCGGTGTTGACGTGGACACCATTGCTCCCCAGGTGAATGAGAAGTTTTTCAGCGCATTCATCCGCGCCAGCAAACCCAAGGCTGCCTGTTGCCAGCCCGGTTGCTGCACGCCTGTCATCGCAGGAGCAAAGGAATAAGAAGATGGCCGAACACTACAACGTCCTATTCCTCTGCACTGGCAATTCTGCGCGCTCAATCATGGCCGAGGCCATCCTGAACCACAAAGGCAAGGGTAAGTTCACGGCCTATAGCGCAGGCAGTCATCCGGCTGGGCAGCCGCGACCGGAAGCGCTTCAGCAGATCGAATCTGCTGGGCTCCTGACGGCGGGCCTGCACAGCAAGTCGTGGGACGAGTTTTCAAGGCCGGATGCGCCGAAGCTCGACTTCGTTTTTACTGTGTGCGACAACGCCGCGAAGGAGCAGTGCCCCTACTGGCCAGGACAGCCGATGACGGCGCACTGGGGCATTCCCGACCCGGCAGCGGTCAAGGGAACCCCAGAGGAAATCGAACGCGCGTTCCGTGACGCCTTCTCGGTGCTCGACCGCAGGATCGGGCTGTTCCTCTCCCTGCCTCTGGTGACGCTTGAGAGCATGGCCATCAAGCTCGAACTCGACCAGATTGGCCGGTTGTAGGAGGCAACGGTGAAAAAGAGCCGATTGTCTTTTCTGGACCGCTACCTAGCGGGATGGATCTTCGGCGCCATGGTGCTCGGCGTGATTCTCGGCTGGCTTGCTCCCGGAGTCGTGCCGTTCCTGAACCGTTTCAGCATTGGTACAACTTCGGTGCCGATTGCGGCGGGGTTGATCCTGATGATGTACCCGCCGTTCACGCGGGTCCGATACGAGGAATTACACGAGATCTTCCGCAATAAGCGAGTGCTTGGCCTCTCATTGGTACAGAACTGGCTCATCGGTCCCGTCTTGATGTTCGTTCTCGCCATCGTGTTCCTGCGTGGCTATCCAGAGTACATGGCTGGTCTCATCATGATTGGCTTGGCTCGTTGTATCGCTATGGTCATCGTGTGGAACGAGCTGGCGAAGGGGGACACGCAATATGCGGCCGGACTTGTGGCGTTCAATTCGTTATTCCAAGTCTTCTTCTACTCCGTCTACTCCTGGGCGTTCATCACGGTGCTGCCCGGCTGGTTCGGCCTGCGCGGAGCCGTGGTCAACATCTCTATCGGAGAGATCGCGAAGAGCGTCTTTATTTACCTAGGCATCCCCTTCATCGCTGGCTTTGTGACGCGCACGATACTGGTCCGGGCAAAGGGACGCGAATGGTACGACTGCAACTTCGTTCCACGGATCGCGCCAACGACACTCGTTGCTCTGTTGTTTACCATCGTGGTGATGTTCTCTCTCAAGGGCAGTTACATCGTGCGTCTGCCCCTGGACGTTCTCAGGATCGCCCTACCGCTCTTGATCTACTTCGTGGTGATGTTCCTGGTGTCGTTTTACATGGGGCGCAAGCTGGGTGCCGACTACTCGAAGACGACAACGCTCTCGTTTACAGCCGCCTCAAACAATTTCGAGTTGGCGATTGCTGTCGCCGTATCGGTTTTTGGCATCAACTCCGGTGCGGCGTTCGCTGCCGTAATCGGCCCGCTGGTTGAAGTGCCCGTGATGATTGTCTTGGTCAATTTGGCGCTGTATTTTCAGCGCCGCTACTTCGTAGTCCCGGGCCCAAGCGCGCTCCTGGCCAACTTCAAGTGACGCAGAATCGCCAAGGCGCTCATTGGCTTCAGGGGGCAGGAGTGAATCGTCATTTTGAGCGCATCACCGGCGATCTTGAAGTAATGTTCGCTTGAAGTAATATTTGCAATGGATGAAGAGAGGCGGCGCTGCGTGCCGAAGTTCTTGCCTGCCAACCCCGGTTAGAGCATTTCTCCTATTTCCGTAGAGTCGCCTGATGGCGTGTCCGCCACGGCGGATGGATTTTTCTTGAGGAAAAATCCACTTGGCAGTTGTGGCCTCCTCTATAGCAATAGGAGAAATGCTTTAAGAACCGGATGCGCGACTGAATGTTCAAGCCGCCCCGCGGCGGCGGGGTTCTTTCACTCCATCCCTTCTGAACAGGAAAATTATGGCGAAAGCGATTCTTGCTGAAAAAGAGCGTGAACAGCTGCTCAAAACATTGCAAGCCCGTTTTGAGAAAAACAGGAGCCGCCATCAAGGCCTTGCATGGGAAAAAGTAGAGGCAAAGCTGGCGGCCGATCCTCGCGCACTCCGGTCGCTCCATGCCATGGAGAGCACGGGGGGGGGAACCGGATGTGATTGGTTTCGACAAAAATGCGGGGCAATACATCTTTTGCGATTGTTCCGCAGAAAGTCCCAAGGGCCGCAGAGGCGTCTGTTACGACCGTGAAGGGCAGCAGAAAAGAATCAAAGAAGGATTGCGTCCGTCGGGCAATGTCCTGGATATGGCAGCCGCCATGGGCATCGAGCCTTTAACGGAAGAACAATACCGAGAGCTGCAGAAACTCGGCGCATTCGACACGAAAACGCAGAGCTGGTTGAAGACGCCTGCGGCTATTGCGAAACTGGGTGGCGCCATCTTCGCCGACCGCCGCTTCGACACCGTTTTTGTGTATCACAATACCGCACCGTGTTTTTATCGCGGCAGGGCGTTCCGCGGCTCGCTGAGGGTTTAGACCTATTCATTCCATCGCAGCATCTCTGACCTTTGCTCTTTATCGCTCAGCGGCGGCGTGATTCTTGCCTGCCATTTACACTGAAAGTGCATGATTCCTACCCTTACCTGGACCCCCGAGGGCGTCCGCTTTCTTGACCAGACCAGGCTCCCGCTGGAAGAGAGCTATGTGCTGGCCACCAACTATGAGCAGGTGGCGGAGATCATCGTCACTATGGTAGTGCGCGGCGCGCCGGCCATCGGCGTCTCCGCGGCCTACGGCATCGCTCTCGGCGCCCTTCACACAGAGGCCAAAACCGTGCAGGAGTTCGCCCCCGAGTTCGAACAGATCTGCAAGCGCCTTGCCGGAACCCGTCCCACGGCAGTCAATCTCTTCTGGGCCATCGATCGCATAAAGGTGCTCTTTGCAAAGCTCCTCAGCTCCGGCGCGACGCTGGCCCAGATCCAGGAAAGAATTCTCGCCGAGGCCCACGCGATGTATGACGAAGACATCGCCGCCTGCAAGACCATGGGCGCATTCGGCGGCGCACTGCTGCCCGAAGACGGCGGCGTGCTGACCCACTGCAATGCCGGTGCGCTGGCCACCTGCGGTTACGGCACGGCGCTGGGCGTCATCCGCGCGGCCGTGGAGCAGGGTAAGCAGATTCACGTCTACGCCGACGAGACGCGGCCGTTTCTGCAGGGCGCGCGGCTTACCGCGTGGGAGCTGATGGCCGACGGCATCCCCACCACTGTCATCTGCGACAACATGGCCGCCAGCCTGATGCGCGCCGGCAAGATCAAGGCCGTCGTCGTGGGTGCGGACCGCATCGCCGCCAACGGCGACACGGCCAACAAGATCGGCACTTACAACGTGGCCATCCTGGCCAAGGAGCACGGCATTCCGTTCTACGTGGCCGCCCCCTGGTCGACCATCGACCTGGCCACGCCCAACGGCGACGCCATTCCGATCGAGGAGCGGCCGCAGGCAGAGGTGACGCACCACGCCGGCAAGCAGCTCACGCCCAACGGGGTAGGCGTCTGCAATCCCGCCTTTGACGTAACGCCGGCGAAGTACGTGACGGCAATCATCACTGAGCGTGGCGTGCTGCGCGCGCCTTACACCGCATCACTTCGCGAGATGGAGACTGTGGCGGGCTGAGAACCAGTGTCCTGAGTCTGAAGTTCGCATCACAAATAAGCTGTCATCCCGAGCGAATTTTGGCGCGTTTTGCGCCAAAATGAGTCGAAGATCAAAGATCCGCCGTGGCGGGACCTGCGGTTTGGGATGTCAATTTCGGATACGAACTTCTGGGGCACCACACTAGTTTATGCGTCTGGAGATTCGTCTTCGTAGGATTGCCCGTCCGGCAGCATGCTCTGGTGCAGAATGCGAACGACGAAGATGCCTTTCGGCTTCAGCCTGTAAAAGACGACATGCCGCCCGGTCTCAAAGCGATACAGGCCAGGACGGATCCAGTCACACTGCCGGCCCAGCGTAGGTTTTGCCGCCAGCCTCTTCGTGCATTGCTCCAGCTTTTCGAGATAGCGGATTGCCTGCGCATCGCCCCACGTGCGCAGCGTATACGCGCCAATGCCGAGCAGATCGGCCCTGGCACGGACGGATAGTGTCGCCTGCGTCTTAATCAACTGGGCCGTGCCGTCAGCTTGAGTTTTTTGCGGACTTCGGCAAAGACATCGTCGCCGGCTTCGCCGCTTGCGTCCCCTTCATCAATGGCGGTGCGCAGCACCTCGAGTTTCGCCTCGTAGAGCTTCTCTTCGCGCTCAAGCGAGCGCAGCGCGGCACGCACCACTTCGCTCGCGTTCTCAAAACGTCCGCTTTCCACCCGCTCGAGGACGAAGCTATCCAGTTCGGGAGTGAGATTGACATTGCGTGTCGGCATCGCATCCTTCTCCGCTTGAAGATAAGCGTAACACTCTTAGCAATCTTTGCCAATCGGCCTTGGTGATGCGCACGATGCGCATAAATCACTTCGCGAGATAGAGCCGGTGGCAGGCTGAGGGGCACGTTCTACAGTTGTAGGTGCTGTGCTTCCCCGTTCGAACATCTTCCGCCTGCGGAAAAGATCGCTGGTGCGCGCCATCGTGCTCTCGATAGGCGCATTCACGGTCTGCCTGTTGCTCGCCGGATTCCCCGACGTCAATCGCCTGCACAGCTCGCCCTGGCAGTTCGCAACACTGGCGGCTGCTCTCTGGGGAATGGTGGAAACCGCGCGCTGCCTGCGCAGCCAGTGGAGCCTCTACCACGCCGGTGTCCTTCTCCTGCTCTACTCTGACCTCATCATCCTGGTCGCAATCGTGGCGCTGATGATCTTTGTCTGAACCCGGCGTGCCCAGGGCCAGCATATTTTCCGTGCCAGCCATGGCGTCCAGCGTGTAGCATGTGGCACAAGATGCACGCGCTCCCCTTGCAACTCAACGCGTGCCGGAGGAAGCAGATGCTCAAGGGATTTCGCGATTTTATTCTGCGTGGCAACGTCGTCGACCTTGCCGTGGCCGTCATTCTCGGCGCAGCCTTCAACGGCATCGTCAACTCGCTCGTGGGTGACGTGCTCAACCCGCTCATCGCCGCCACCATCGGCAAGCCCGACTTCAGCTCCGTCATTCTCCACGTCGGCGGAGGCCAGATCAAGGTGGGCAACTTCCTCAACGCCGCCGTCTCGTTCCTCATTATCGCGTCGGTGGTCTACTTCTGCATCGTGTTGCCCATGAACACGCTGCTCAACCGCTTCAAGAAGCCGGTGCCCGACGCGCCGCCCAGCACCAAGACCTGCCCCGAGTGCCTCAGCGAAATCCCGCTGGCCGCCAGGCGCTGCGCTCACTGCGCACAGCCCGTCCCCGCCTCTTAGAACCTGTCCAAAAACTCCCGCGGGCAAGGAGGAACTGATTTTGAAAGGGTACGGCTGAAGAGGCTGCCGGGTGCCCCATCCTTGCCGCATCCGCCGCGACGGATACGGCAAGGGTGATTACATGACAGCGTCGGCTCCCATGACCTGAGTAGACTGGTTGCTGCTAGACGACCAACAAGCTCGGGAGAGGGAGCCGAGCATGATGATTATAGGCTGTGATTTTCATCCTAGTTTCCAGCAGATTGCCTACGTGGAGCAGGAGACCGGGGAGTATGGCGAGCGTCATTTGCGTCATCGGGAGGAGGCTGCAGGGTTCTATCGGTCTGTGGTCGGCAAGACGGTACGCATCGGGATCGAAGCGACCGGGAACGACCGCTGGTTCCGCAGGCTGATGAGCGAACTTGGTCATGAATTGCTGGTGGGAGACGCCAGCGCGATTCATGCTTCGGCGCCGCGCGAACAGCGAACAGATAAGCGCGATGCCAGACATATTTTGAAGTTGCTGGTCGAGGACCGGTTTCCAGCCGTCTGGCAGCCATCGGCGGCCAACGAGGAACAGCGGCAGTTGCTGTTGCATCGTTGCCGGCTGGTGCGCATGCGGACACGGCTCAAGAACCAGTTGGATTCGATCGCCAAGAACGAGGGGCTGACCGGTTCGCGGAGTTGGTCAGCCAAGCGTCGCCGGCAGATCGAGGCCTTGACGCTGACCGGCTGGTATGCGCGGCGGCGAGAGGATCTTGTGGGCGTGCTGGATGAGCTGGACCGGCGGATTGAGCCACTGAACGAGGCGGTTCTGGCCACAGCCGAGCAAAACCCCGAAGCACGGTTGTGAATGACCCATCCAGGCGTGGGACCGGTGGTTTCGCTGGCCTACGTGCTGATCCTGGGAGATTGGAGGCGATTTCCCCGTGGCAAGCAGGTGGGCAGCTATCTTGGCCTGATTCCCTCCGAAGCTTCCAGCGGCAAGTATCAGCAGCGGATGGGACACATCACCAAACAGGGCAATGGACTGTTGTGCTGGCTTCTGGTGGAGGCGGCAACAACGGCCCAGAGGTACGATCCCAGTTGGCATCGGCAGTACGTGCGGCTGTCGATGAACAAGCATCACGGCGTGGCCAAGATGGCCATCGCGCACAAGTTGGCGGTTCGGTTGTATTGGATGTTGCGCTCCGGGAAGAACTTTTCGCAAGTGATGGAGCGCGGTTCGCACGCGGGGCAGTCCGTGTTTTCCCATGGTGCACTCTCAGGCCGATAGGGTGATTGGACACCCCGCCTCCCGCGCTCATGGCCAGGGAGTTTGAACAAGAAATCATGGAGCTTTACCAGGCCGAATACATGGTTGGTGGAACCTGACAAGTTGCCACCGAAGATGATTGGATCAACGCGCGAGCTTGGGGTCGTTGCGCAATGCAAGACGGCTTTCTGATAGGGAACGAATCTCAGAAAGAACATCTGAGCTTCGTTCCCAGGTCCATGGTGGGGGTGATCGGAGCGGCGTCAAGGGTCAAGATGAACGCCAAAGTACGGCGCCCTTGACCCCGCTCCGATCACCAACAGGCAGCCCTGTCAAAAAAATCATTGACAAGAAAAAACGCTGTCATACATGGGAAACCACAAACCCGTTCCATCCAGCTCCCGCAGCGCCGGCGACCCCGCATCAATTCCCACAAAGCACACCGCCGCCGTCCCGGCCATCAGCGCCAGCGCGTGCCCGGTGGCAATATGCCGCGAGAGTTCGCCGGCCATCAGTGCGCCCAGCGGCGGCAGTCCCAGAAAACTCGTCGTGTAGATGCTCATGATCCGCCCACGCATCTCGTCTGACGCAAGATGCTGAATGCTCACGTTGAAGCATGAGATCATCAGGATCCCGCTCGCCCCCTCGCAGAAGGCCATGCACCCTGACAGCGCAAAGATGTGCGAGTAGCTGAAGCCGATAATCGCCAGAAAGAAAAGGATTCCGCAGCCGGTCAGCATCGTACCGCGATGTCGGATGACGCCGCGCGCCGCTACTGTCACCGCGCCCAGCACGGCGCCCAGACCTGAGCAGGCCAGCAGCCATCCCAGCCCGGTTTCGCCGGCGTGCAACTGGTCCTTGGCAAAGTAGGGAATGAAGGTCAGGTAGGGGATGCCGAGGAAGCTCACCACCGCCGTCATCCACATCAGCACCAGCATCTGCCGCTCGCTGTGCAGATACACAAAGCCGACCCGCAAGCTGCGCCAGATGCTCTCGCGCCGCGGCGGCTTCTCTTCCGGGTAGCGGATGTGCACCAGCGCCCACAGCACGGCCAGAAAGCTCAAGCCATTCAGAAAGAAATTTCCCGCCACGCCCACTAGCGCCATGGCGTAGCCGCCCAGCGACGGCCCCACGATGCGCGACATGTTGAACTGCGCCGAGTTGAGCGCGATCGCGTTGGTCAGGTCCTCGCGTCTCACCAGCCGCGGCACCAGCGCCTGGTAGCTGGGCGCATTCATCGACATGGCGACACCGTTGAGAAACGCGATGCCGGCCACCCACCACACGTTGTTCAGGCGCAGCAGCCCTACCCACGCATAGCTCTTGTCATGAAAGAAAGCCACGCCTGCCAGCAGAAAGGCCAGCACCATCATGGCCGCCTGCGTCACCATCAGCAGCCTGCGCTTGTCCACGCGATCGGCTACGACGCCGCCAAACAGAGAAACAAACAGAAACGGGATGGAGCCGGCAAATCCGATCACGCCCAGCCAGAAGGCGGAGTTGGTGAGCAGCAGCACGAACCAGCCCTGGGCCACGTTCTGCATCCAGGTGCCGATGTTGGAGAGGAAATTGCCGCTCCAGAACAGCCGGAAATTGGGGTTTTCCAGCGCGCGGATCACCTGCGGCAGCCGATCGGCCTGCTCGTTGGCAAGCGCCTGCTCCACGCGCATCACGTCGATCGGAACCTCGCGCCGAGGCTCCTGCTGCTGTTCTTCCACGTCCAAAAATAGCTCTCCTTAAGAATCTGTCTAAAAACCTGATGTTTTGAAAAGGCACAGCTTCGAGCCTGCCCTGAGCCTGCCGAAGGGTGCCGTAAGTACCGTAAAATGAATGGGGCTTTAGCCCCTGACGGATGAGTAAGTGACTGAATCAGAGCTTACTTAGAGGTTGCGGAAAAACTCGGTTTTGTGTCAGGCACGAGTTGACTCGTGCCGTAAAGACTGCAAAAATCCATGAAGCCTTTAGGCCCTGCGGGATGACTCTCAGGGAAATTGCCCGAAGAATCGACTTTTTCCGTAACCTCTGAAGCCGTGCCCTTTCAAAGCCCTCGCCTTGCTCGGATGCGTTTTGAAACAGGTTTTTCGAGTTTTAGTGTAAGCGGAAGGATTCTCGCTGTGCGCCGCCCGGTGCCTGTTCTGTTACGATCAATTCCCAACAGCGCGGTGTCACATCCCTCGGGGCGCCACGCAAAAGTTTGGGCTTCGCATCCCTGCACGAACCTGCCTGTCGCAACCGGCGCGCTTTCCGACGCCTTTTGAAGACGCGCTGCGTATTTCCACTCGCCCACGGGGTACCGCTGATGCAATGCTACAAGACGCTCGCTTTTCTTCTCTTGCTCGGTCTGGTTTCCGCTTATGCCGGCACCGGCGCGCTTCCCGCGCAGTCGGCGGCTCAGCCATCTGTCTTTGGCTTCCTCAACTTCAACGCGCAATCCAGGATCGAAGAAAAATTCCTCGCCGTGCCGGATGCGCGGATCGCCGGCCAAGACCTCAAGGCGCTTACCGCCGAGCCGCACCTGGCCGCCACGCCGGGTGACCGCCGCACCGTGGACTACGTCGCGCAGAAGTTCCGCGCCGCCGGCCTCGAAACCGAGATCGTCCCCTACCGCGTGCTGATGAACCAACCCCAGGAGGTGCGCGTCGAGGCCTTCGACCCCTCCGGCAAGCTGCTCATGTCCGGTCCAACCCGCGAGCATGTCGAGGGTGACCCCTACCAGGACGATCCGCGCGTCGTAATGCCCTTTAACAGTTCTTCGGCCTCTGGAGACGTGACCGGAGAAGTTGTCTACGCCAACTACGGCCGCCTCGAAGATTTCAACGAGCTCGCCGCCCTGCACATCGACCTTCACGGCAAGATCGTCATCTGCCGCTACGGCGAAAACTTCCGCGGCGTCAAGGTCTACATCGCCGAGCAGCGCGGCGCCGCCGGCGTGCTCGTCTACTCCGATCCACAGGACGACGGCTACTACAAGGGTGATCCCTGGCCCAACGGTCCCTGGCGGCCGGAGACAGGCGTGCAGCGCGGCGCCGTGCAATACCTCTTCAAATACTCCGGCGATCCCGAGACTCCCGGCGTGGCCTCCACGCCTGACCTGCCCGACTCCGCGCGCGTCTCGCCCTACGGCAACCAGCCGCGCATCGTCTCCATCCCGCTCAGCTATCATGACGCCGCGCCCATCCTCCAGGCCCTCAAAGGCCCCGGCGTGCCGCAGGGCTGGCAGGGAGCGCTGCCCTTCCGCTACCACCTCGGCCCCGGTGGCGTCACCGTCCATCTCGTCTCCCGACAGGACTACCAGCGCCGCATCATCTGGGACGTGATCGGCATCATCAAGGGCTCCGAATATCCAGACGACTGGGTCGTGGCCGGCAACCACCGCGATGCCTGGGTCTACGGCGCCGTGGACCCCTCCAGCGGCACCGCCGCAATGCTTGAAGCCGTGCGCGGCGCCGGCGCTCTCCTGCGCGAAGGCTGGCGCCCCAGGCGCACCATCGTCTTCTGCAGTTGGGACGCGGAAGAAGAAGGCCTCATCGGCTCAACCGAATGGGCTGAGCAGCACGCGGCGGCTCTCCAGCACGCCGTCCTCTACTCCAACATGGACGTCGCCGTCGCCGGCCCCAACTTCTCCGCCTCGGCCATCCCCTCGCTCAAAGAGTTCGTCCGTCAGATCACGCGCTCTGTCTCCAGCCCCGCCGGAGGAACAGTCTTCGAGCAATGGCGTGTCCACCAGGCCGGTGAAGAGACCCATCGCGAAAACGCCGCGCCCACCAACCCTGACGAGCTGCGCGTCGGCGACCTCGGCTCCGGCTCCGACTACACGCCGTTCCTCCAGCACCTCGGCGTTCCCTCCACCGACATCGGCTCCGACGGCCCCTACGGCGTCTATCACTCCGCCTTCGATGACTTCGCCTGGTACACGCAGAACGCCGACCCGCACTTTCTCTATTTGCAGGAGATGGCCCGCGTCTTCGGCCTCGAAGCCCTGCGCATGGCCGACGCCGACGTCCTTCCCTACGACTACGTCGCCTACGCCCGCGAGATCGCGCAGTACATTGACGCCGCCAAAGCCAGGGCCGGCAAAGACGGTCTTGACGCGGACGGTCTTGACGCGCTCGACTTTTCCGCCGCCGAAGCCGCCGCAGACCGCTTCATGCAGGCCGCGCAAAAGGTGCATCGGCTCCAGGCCGCGCCCTCCGGCGACTTGGCCGCCCTGAACGCCGCGTTGCGCCAGGCCGAAGCCGACCTGCTCTCGCCCGGCGGCCTGCCCAACCGTCCCTGGTATCGCCACACCATCTACGCCCCCGGCGAATACACCGGCTACGCCGCCGTCGTTATCCCCGGCGTCAACGAAGCCATCGACGCCAAAAACGCGCCCCTGGCTGCGCAGCAGCTTTCCGTGCTCGCTCAGGCCCTGGACCGTGCGGCGCAAACCCTTGATTCCGTGCGATGAGCGGCTTCGGCCGCTCATGACCGCCTTGGATTACGACCATCGCGTCATCCCGGTTACCGGGAGTGTACAGCCGCCCTACCACGAAGAGCTATTCCCACTCGCTCTGTGACCGCGCTACCTTTTCACCATCCAAAAGCTTTCAAGCTGTGCAGCGCCCAATCCAGGGGGAGGAACGGAGATCATGATCGATTTCCTGCTTGGTTTTTCATTTGTCGCCTTGATTCTCTCGCCCCTCGTCGTGGCCTATACGCGCCGTCCCAGCCCCGTTCCAGTCCATCGCAAAAACCCCGCAAAATACTGATTCCGCTCGCCGGCGAATACTCGCCCCACGCATTCGGCCATCCGCTAGTGTCCTGTCCCTGAAGTTCGCATCACAAATAAGCTGTCATCTTGAGCGAATTTTGGCGCGTTTTGCGCCAAGATGAGTCGAAGGTCAAAGATCCGCCGTGGCGGGACCTGCGGTTTGGAATGTCAATTTACGACACGAACTTCTGGGACACCACACTAGTGGGTCAGCTTGAAGGGTACGGGCTTCAGCCCGTACATACACCGGTTGACCCCCGCCCTCAACCCTCGTATCGTTGAAATAGACCATGAATCTCTCCGGGAACAACCTCCGGATCGGCATCGCGGCGGCGGTGATCGTTGGTACCATCGCCTGGCTCGCCTACACCGGCTACGGATCCAGCAAAAGCTACTACGTCACCATCGCCGAGCTGGGCGGCATGGGCGACAAGGCCTACAACAGCCAGTTGCGCGTGGAGGGCTTCGTCAAGCCCGGCTCCATCCAGCAGGACGGGACCCATGTCACCTTCGTCCTGAATGAGTTTGAGAGCCACTCGCCTAAGGCTCCGTCCGGACGTCTGCTGAAAGTCGCCTACAATGGCTCCGAGCCGCCGCCCGACACCTTCAAGGACGACGCCCAGGCGCTTGCCGAAGGCACCTACGGCCGCGACGGCGTCTTCCACGCCACCATGCTGCAGGCCAAGTGTGCCAGCAAGTATGCGCCCGCCCAGCCCGGATCCCAACCCGGATCGTCGCCCGGCGCCGCTCCGTCCTCGACCCCGGCCAGCACGCGCCCGGCAACCGCCTCCAACGCAGTGCTCGCCACCCAGACCGCCGCCAACTGATCGGCCTGTACGTTCCCCATGAACGCTCACCCAGCCGAGGCCGCAGCCACCACCCTCAGCGAACGGCCCTCGAACGCAAGGCTGGACAAGGTTTCCAAGCTCTTCGGCTCCTTTGCCGCTCTACGCCAGGTTTCGGCTGACATGGAACCCGGCCGCTGCTATGTCCTGCTAGGCGAAAATGGCGCGGGCAAGTCCACGCTGCTGCGCATCCTGGCCGGTCTGCTCCGCCCCAGCTTCGGCACGGTGCGGCTCTTCGGCAGCCTTGAGCCGCAGCAGGTGCGCGAGCGCATCGGCTACATGAGCCACGCGCCCATGCTTTACGACGAGCTTACCGCCCAGGAAAATCTGCGCTACTTTGCCGCGCTCTATCCCAGCCGCAAATGCCTCGCGCCGGAAGAAGCGCTGCAGCAGGTGGGTCTGGACCCGGCGCTCAAACGCACCCTCGGCCAGTACTCGCAGGGCATGCGCCAGCGCACCTCGCTTGCCCGCGTGCTGCTGTCTGTGCCCGAGCTGCTGCTGCTCGACGAGCCGTTCTCCAACATGGACCTCGAAAGCGCGCGTCAGATGGTCGAGCTTCTCGCTCATTTCCGCCAGGGTGATCGCACCATCGTGCTCACCACGCACCAGCGCGACTTGGCCGCGCCCATCGCCGACTGGGTGCTCACCCTCCGCGCCGGCTGCGTCGCATCCCTCGAACCCGGAGTGCCATCGCTATGAAGACCAACGGCGCGCGCTTCCTCGAGTCGCTCTCCATCCCCTTCGAGCTGCGCGAGTACTCAGTGGACCCCGAAGACCTCTCCGCCATCACCGTGGCAAGGAAGATCGGCATGCCTCCGGAGCAGGTGTTCAAGACGCTGCTGACGACGGGTGGTCCTGGCGTCTGCGTGTTCGCGGTGATTCCCGGCGATGCGGAACTGGACTTCAAGAAGCTGGCCCGCGCCGCCGGCTTGCGTAAAGCCGAGATGGCTCCGCTCAAAGACGTGCAGCCGCTCACCGGCTACATGCGCGGCGGCGTAACCGTCTTTGGCGCAAAGAAAGCTTATCCGGTCTTCGTCGATGAGACCGCCATCCTCTTCGACAGGATCAGCGTGTCGGCCGGAACGCGCGGGACGCAGTTGATTCTTACGCCGGATGACTACATCCGCGCCGCCGAAGCCCAGACCGCCGACCTGACGAAAGACGCGGTGAAACTCACTGGTCTCGAGGGTTACTGAAGATGCCCCCGACAAGTTTCGATCTCCGCACAAACCCGGGTGCCCCACCTTCGACGGCTCGCGCCCTTTGCGAGCCGGTTAAGGTGGGAAACCAGCTCAGCACACCAAAAGACCGCGGCCCGGAGAAAAATCGCCCATGACCCGCGCCCTCTGGACCCACCTGGTGAAAGACCTGCGCATCGAGTGGCGCTCGCTCGACGCGATCATCTCCATGCTCTTCTTCTCCGGCCTGGTTGTCGTGCTCTTCTCCATCGCCTTCGACCCGCACGGTGAGTTTGCGCGGCAGATCGCCGGCGGCGTGCTGTGCGTAGCTACCATGTTTGCCTCGGTAAGCGCGCTCAACCAGGCGTGGTCGCGCGAGATGCGCCACCAGGTGATGGATGCGCAGCGCATGGTGCCCTCCCCACCGGCCGAGCTCTATCTGGCCAAGGTGATCGTGAATTTT
>JASHPJ010000096.1 GCA_030038195.1 Acidobacteriaceae bacterium | reverse complement strand
CCCACAAATGCCGGCACAAAGACCACGCCGCCGGCATCGGGCACGCTGTCCGCCAGCGCCTCCACCTCGCTGGACGCGGAGATGAGCTTGAGATTGTCGCGAAGCCACTGCACCACCGCGCCGCCGATGAAGATGCTGCCTTCGAGCGCATATTCGAGCCGCTTTTGCGTGCTGGCTGCCAGCGTGGTGATCAGCTTGTGCTTCGAGCGAACAAACTTCGTGCCCACGTTCTGCAGCAGAAAGCAGCCGGTGCCATACGTGTTCTTGGCCTCGCCCGCGTTCCAGCAGAGCTGGCCGAAGAGCGCCGCCTGCTGGTCGCCGGCAATGCCCGCGAGAGGCGCGCCGGCCAGGCCGAGCGAGGTGGTGACTTCGCCCACGCGCTCGCTGGACCACACGACTTCCGGCAGCATGGATCTGGGAACGTCGAAGATTTCCAGCAGCTCCGCGTCCCACTCGCCCTGGATGATATTGAACAGCAGCGTCCGCGAGGCATTCGTGACATCGGTCACGTGCCGGTGGCCGCTGGTCAGGTGCCAGATGAGCCAGCTATCGACTGTGCCGAAGGCCAGCGCGCCGCGCTCGGCCTGGGCGCGCGCGCCTTCCACGTGGTCCAGGATCCACTTCACCTTGGTGGCGGAAAAATACGGGTCCAATACCAGGCCGGTCTTTGCTGAGACCGTGTCTGCGAATCCGCGCCTCTCCAGCTCCTTGCAGAATGCGGCCGTGCGCCGGTCCTGCCACACAATGGCCGGATGAATCGGCTTGCCGGTAGCGCGCTCCCACACGATCACCGTCTCGCGCTGATTGGTGATGCCGATCCCCGCGATATCCCGCGGCCGCGCGCCGATGGTGCCCAACGCCTCGACCGCGCAGCTCATCTGGCTGGTGAGAATCTCCATCGGGTCGTGCTCCACCCAGCCCTGCTGCGGGTAGAGCTGCTCGAACTCGTGCTGTGCCGTGGCGGCGATGGTGCCGTCCTCGTCAAAAAGAATCGCCCGCGAACTGGTCGTGCCCTGATCGAGCGCGAGAATGTAGGCCATACGTACGTTCCACCTTTCGGGAACCAGTCAAACACGCGGGACCGGGCGGGGGCAAGGAAGCGGCACACGGAAGATTTCAAATCGGATGGCCGCGCATCGCGCTGGTTCCGATGCGGCATGGATTGCCTGAAGTGCATTGCGATTCAGCGAGAAAGGCGAAGCAGCGCACCTCGTCTTCGAATTCCGTGTGTCGACGTGCGGCAGCAGAGAAAGTGCGCCCGGCGGCGATGACGCGAGCCTCAGAATCTGTTTAAAAACTTGATGTTTTGAAAGGGCACGGCTTCAGCCGTGCCCTTTCAAAGTCTTCGCTTCCTGCACCCGCCAGCGGGCCACTCGCGCCTCCATGGAATTATGGACAGAGCTATAGTCGTTCTGATCAGAAATCTCAATGCGTACACAAAGGTGCGCCACCCGCTCTACGGCGAGCCGGCCCGGCGCGCGGATGGCGTGAGCTTCTTGACCACGAACTCCTGAAATACGTTCTGCAGCGCGCTGCCGGCCAGTCCCACGCCCAGGTTTTCAAAAGTCAGCGCTACACCGCTGCGGTCGCCCTTCGGATAGTACAGGTTGGAGATGCCGGCGGACGCCAGCCCACCCAGAAGCGCCGAATAGTTAAATTGCCAGTGCATGTTGTCGCCTTTGCAGATCACGGCGTTTGCGATGGCGTATTCCGTGCGCGCGCGCACGCCGCCCGTGCCCTTGTAAAAATAGCGCGGGTCCTGGTGGAAGAGCGAAGGCAGAATAGCGCCGCCAATCACGTTGCTGACGGCTGTATCGGCGTAGATGGCGCCGAACCGCTTGCCGTAGCCCTGCATACCCTGTCCGTAGCCGGCAAAGGTGTTGTCGGCCTGCTCAATGCCCGCAAAAACTCCGCTGAGCACAAAGGTGAAGGGATCGACACTGGACCGGAATGCCAGTTGGAACTTTTGCCGCGAGGTCAGCGGCACGGGGTTCTTTGCATAGCTCACGTAGTAGTTGGGCAGTACGCCCAGCACGCGCTGCTTCTCTTCCAGGTGAATCTGTTCTTCGGCAATCTCTTCCTGTTCTTCCGCCGAGACCCGCACTTCGCTGGTGGCCTCTTTCACCGGCAGCACGATTGTGTGCGCGTCGTAGCTCTCGCCGGGCTGCAGGACGCCCGAGACGGTCTGGGTGACGAATCCTTGCGAGGAGACGGTGAGCTTGAACGCGCCGGCCGGCAGACCGGCAAACTGGAACGCGCCGTTGCGGTCTGTCTCAGTGGTTTGTGGCTGCGGCGCTCCGTCCATGGCAAGCGTCACGCCCACGCCTTCGTAGGCCTCGCCATCCCGGCCCGCGACCGTGCCAGTGATGCTGCCTGACTGCGCCGGGCCGGAAGCAGCCGTCTGCGCGTTCAGGCCCACAGCCAGCAGAAAAAGGAGAATGGCCGCCATGCCGGAGCGGAGGCGCCGGTTGCGCACCCTACCATTGCCACTGCTTGATTGTTCGTCCCTAATGATCAGGCGCGTCCTCAGTTCAGCCGCGATGCGCTATAGCGTTTTCGGTTCAAGTCCTTACAGGGTCGATGCCGCCGGGTGGCTTTTTCCTCAAGGAAAGCCATCCGCCGCGGCGGATACGATGCCGGCTTGTCAACATAGGAACCGAAAACGCTCTAAGGATCAAGCGCACACGATCCTTGCACTGTTAGACGGAAGCTACGGGCCGGAAGTTGTGGCGCACGGCGCGCCTGTATCCCCTGCCGGCTTAAACTAAAGAGGAGCGGGGCTGCGCCGGCGTGATAATCGCGTGTGCCGAAAGGAGTTCTCCCTTGCCTGAAGCGAATTCTGACACCCTCTACGACGTAGCCGTCATCGGCGGCGGGCCGGCCGGCTACACAGCCGCCATCCGCGGAGCCGAATACGGGCTGAAGGTGGCTCTCATTGACGCCAGCCCCAAGCTGGGAGGCACCTGCCTGCATGTCGGCTGCATTCCCACCAAGGCGCTGCTGTTCAACGCCGAGATCTGGGACCATCTGAAGCATGCGGCTGAGTACGGCATTGCGGGCATCGGCACGCCGCAGCTCGACTGGGCCGCCGTGCAGACGCGCAAGAACGGCATCGTCACCCGCCACGTCAAGGGTCTCGAATTCTTGATGAAGAAGCACAAGATCGCCGTCATCGGCGGCTATGCCCGGCTCACCGGCAGCGCCAAGGGTGGCGTACACACCGTGGACGTGACGGCGACCGGCGGCGGAGCCAGGAGCCAGGTGAAGGCAAAGAATGTAGTGCTGGCGTCGGGCTCGCAGGCCAAGATGCTGCCGGGACTCACGGCCGGCGACCGCATTCTTACTAACATTGAGATTCTCTCGCTCAGCGCGCCGCCCAAGTCGCTGGTGGTCATCGGCGCGGGCGCCGTCGGCGTTGAGTTTGCCTCGATCTTCCGCAGCTTTGGGACGGAGGTGACGATCCTCGAGTTCCTGCCGCGGATCGTTCCCGTGGAGGACGAGGAGATTGCGAAGGAGCTGACGCGGATCTTGAAAAAGCGGGGCATCGACATCAGCACCGGCGCAAAGGTGGAGAAGGTGGAGACAACTGAGACCGGCATCAGGGTCTCGTATACCGACGCGAACGGCAAGCCGCAGGGGAAGGAAGCCGAGAAGGTGCTCATCGCCGTGGGCCGCGCGCCGCAGACCGGCGATGTGGGCATCGACAAGACGCGCATCGAGCTCGATCGCGGCTTTGTCATAGTAAATGAAAACCAGGAGACGGCCGAGCCGGGCATCTATGCCATTGGCGACATTGTGGCCGGCCTGCCGCAGCTTGCGCACGTGGGCAGCATGAGCGGCATGGTAGTTATGGCCAAGATTGCCGGACGGCCTTTCAAGCCGGTGCGCCGCGACCGCATTCCAAGCTGCACGTATACCGAGCCGCAGGTGAGCTCAGCAGGACTGACGGAGGCGCAGGCCAGGGAAAAAGGCTACGAAGTGAAGGTGGGCAAGTTCCCCTTCGCCGGCAACTCGAAGGCCACCATCGTGGGCAGCCACGACGGCTTCGTGAAGATCGTCTCTGACGCGAAGTATGGCGAGATTCTGGGCGTGCACATCATCGGCCCGCAGGCCACCGAGCTGATTGCCGAAGCTGTCGCCGTGATGCAGCTCGAAGGTACGGTGGAGGAGATGATGTTCACCATCCACGCGCACCCCACGCTGAGCGAGTCGCTGCTGGACGCATACGGAGCGGTGGAGGGGATGGCGATCAACGCGTAGGACGCTAGGGCGTGTTCACACTACGCGGGCGGTGGCGCTGGGAGCCAATTTTTTCGAGATCAAGGAGCGACGAGCGACGGATACCGGGCGTCTCCGAGCGAGGAGCGACGCAGAGATCGGGAAAATTGGCCCCAGCCCTTCGGGTGGCGGCAAAAATCGGGCCATACTTTGTTGTCGTCCTCGCCTTGGAATCGCCAAAGTCTTCGTCCTCCGCCGCGTCTGGCCCGATTTTTACTCGCAACGCCAGCCGCTCGGGTAGTGTGAACAGGCCCTAGCTTTCGCCTTCGAACAGAGAATCAATATCGCGTTTGCCGTGGAGAACTCGCACAATGCGCAACTCATTGTTCAGGTGTATGTAGTAAACGCGCATCGAGGCAAAGCCTGGGACGGGAGCTGATCGCAGTCCTGCTAAAACCGGATGGGCAAGCTTTTTCGGCGTGCCCATGTCGGGCATACGGCGTAGTCTATCCAGCTTGGACTCGACGGCATCGAGAAAACGCTGTGCAATGGCTGGTGCGGCCTTTTCGAGCAGGTAGTAACGGAATTGCCGGAGGACGTCTTCGCGAGCCGAAGTACGAACGAACACTTTCACCGTTTCGGGTGTCCCTTTCGAGCTTGTTTATGCTTCGCAAGGATTTTAGCCGCATCCTTGCGGAGCTCACTCCAGAATTCAGGGGACAGGAGAGCGTCTTCGCCGGTTGTCAGACCCTTGATAAGCAGCGCTTCAAGGCGGGCATCGGCGTCCTTGGCCTGCGCCTGACGCAACAGCTCGCGCACGTACTCGCTGACGTTGCCATAGCCTTTGGTCTGGACTTCGCGGTCGATGAACTCTTTCAGGGAGTTGGGCAGAGATATGGTAAGTGTGGCCATGGGAAGACCTCGACTTCATTATAACAATCGTTCTTAAATAATAAGAATTATTAACAATGGTCACACATGTGAGCAGGCTCCATCCCGCTCTGCGACAAAAACAGATGCGCGCGAAGGTGGGGCACCCAGTTACAATTCCGTCGATTGTGCGGTTACCAGTTCCTTCGTCTTGGCGATGAAATCCGCCAGCGGCATGGAGCCCTGGTCGCCCTTGCCGCGGGTGCGGACGCTCACGGCGTCTGCGGCTGCTTCCTTGTCGCCGAAGACCAGGATGTAGGGCGCCTTTTGATTGGCGAAGTCGCGGATCTTGGCGTTCATCTTTTCGTTGCGAGCGTCAGTCTCTACGCGGAAGCCGGCTTCCTTGAGCGCGGCTTCGACCTTTTCGGCATAGGCGGCGTGGCGCTCGCTGATGGGCACCAGGCCGATCTGTACCGGCGCAAGCCACAGCGGGAATGCGCCCGCGTAGTGCTCGATGAGCACGCCGAAGAAGCGCTCCACCGAGCCGAAGAGCGCGCGGTGCACCATCACCGGCTGATGGCGCTCACCGTCTTCGCCCACGTATTCGAGCTCGAAGCGCGCCGGCAGGTTGAAGTCGAACTGAACGGTCGAAAGCTGCCACAGGCGGCCGAGCACATCGACGAGCTTGACGTCGATCTTGGGGCCGTAGAACGCGGCCTCGCCGGGGATGGTCTTATAGGGAATGCCTTTGCTCTTGAGCACGTTGTCGAGCGAGCGGATGGCGAGATTCCAGCTCTCATCCGAGCCTGCGTAGTGGGCGCGATCGTTCGGGTCCCATGTGGAGAGCTCTACCTTGAATTCCGCGAATCCAAACGTCTTCAGCACCGCTTCGGCAAAGTCGATGCAGGCGGCTACCTCACTTTCGATCTGCGAGGGCATGCAGAAGATGTGCGCATCGTCCTGGGTAAAGCCGCGCACACGCAGCAGGCCGTGCATGGTGCCGGAGCGCTCGTAACGATATACATTGCCCAGCTCGGCGTAGCGCGCGGGCAGGTCGCGGTAGCTCTTGGGCGAGTTCTTGTAGATGAGGATATGGAACGGACAGTTCATCGGCTTCATGCGATACATCGCATCGTCCAGTTCCATGGGCGTGAACATGTTGCCGGCGTAAAAGCCCTCGTGGCCCGAGGTCTGCCACAGGTTCACGCGCGCCACGTGCGGCGTGTACACAAGCTGGTAGCCGCGGCGGAGGCATTCTTCGCGCATCCAGTCCTCCATGATCTTGCGGATCATGGCGCCCTTGGGATGCCAGAAGATGAGCCCCGCGCCGGCCAGCTCCTGAATGCTGAACAGATCGAGCTGCCTGCCCAGCACGCGATGGTCGCGGCGGGCGGCTTCTTCAAGCCGCGCGAAGTGCTCGTCCAAATCCTTTTTCGCGAAGAACGCCGTGCCGTAGATGCGCTGCAGTTGCGGATTCTTTTCGTCGCCCAGCCAGTACGCGCCGGCGAGATTGGTAATCTTGAAGGCTTTTACGCGCCCGGTCGATGGCACATGCGGCCCGCGGCAGAAGTCCACAAACTTGCCGTTGCGGTAAAAGCTGATCTCCTCGCCCGGCCGCGTGAACCTGGTCACGAAGTGGGTTTTCATGAAGTCGCCGTCGCGCTCAAACTCTTCCAGCGCCTGCTCGCGCGGCTCATACTCGCGCACAAACTTCTCGTCGCGCGCGACGACCTGGGTCATGTGCTTTTCAATCGCGGCCAGGTCCTCGGGCGTGAACGGCTTTTCGCGATAAAAGTCGTAGAAAAAGCCCGCATCCGTTGCCGGGCCGTGGCCGAGCTTGGTTTCAGGAAACAGCTCCAGCACCGCCGTCGCCATGACATGCGCCGCGGAGTGGCGCACCACCTTGAGCGCCTCGGGATCTTTCTCGGTGACCAGCTCGAAGCGCGTGTCTTCTGTAAGCGGCGTGGAGAGATCGACGAGACGCGGAACCGCCGCATCCTGCGCGGCATACATAGCGGCCTCGGCCGACTCCTCGCCGCTGGCAGCGCTCGCCGCTCCACCGCTCAGCGGAGTCAACCGCGCGACGACACTGACCGCGGCCAGACGCGGCGAGATGGAGTTGGCGATTTCAAGCGGCGTTGTGCCTGCGGGCACCTCGCGAACGGACCCGTCGGGCAAATGAATGGCGATCATCGGCTGGCTCATGAGTATTCGTTGTTTCCTGCTGGTGAAACGCGCGGTATGCGTGCAACACCTTAGGATATACCGGCGCGCGGCGGCAGATGCGCAGCCCGCAGTCTATGCAGTGGCTCAGCGGCTGCTCGCGCCGCGTGCGGCTTGCAGGAGATTCCCTTGGTAACAGGGAACCTCACTCGAACCGGTTATCGGGCGCTGGCACGAAAGACCGCTCCTGTTGCCGCGAGGTGGAATGGCAAGTCGTGGAAAGCCAGAGCTATTGTGGCATCCATGGCTGGGGAAACCACCAGCCGGCAAGAGGAAACAGCCATGCAGGTGCTGTGCAGAAGGACGAATGGAAACGCAGAGTTGCACTGCTGCGTGTGTGGTCAGGGTTTTGTGATGTTCTGGGACCGGCAGTCGCACTCGGAACGGGTACGGGTGCTGCACGAGATCCAGGAGACGATGCGGCGGCATCACCGCGCGGCTCCCGGACCTGAAGCGCATCCGCAGGATGGGTTCCTGGCGCCGGAGATGGTCAACGCGCTCGAGATGGCGGGAGCGGGAGTTGCGGGCAGCGCGCCCGCGTGGGATCTGTAACAACGCAACACCGGCAGCCCACGGCAAAACAGCCTTGGCTGCCCAATTACGAAAGATTTTGCAGAATCCGGTTCGGGTATGGGTGGTTCGCTCCACGGCTCGCAGGCTGGGCCGATACAGCAAGCATAGATAGAGATAGAGAACATTGCGATAGAGCAAACCGGGCCCGGGTCCGGGTGGACGCGGGTCCAGTGGAAGGATACAGGGGGTGTTTTTCTGGAGTCCGGCACACAGCCGAAGGGCGCGATGCCGGACCTTGATTCGAACGGCGAACTTGCGATGCCGGTCAGCGACTTTACCCAGAGAGGTCATCGCTATCGGCATCGATTCTTTTTCGGATTGTGCGGGCGCAGTCACGTTACTTTTGCTGGAGTCCGGTAACACGGGCCCCACTCCAGCGTGGCATGGCCATCTACATCTTAGGACCGGCCTTACACCCGTTCCTGGGAATACCGCCGGCACCGCCATCGGACTATCGTTGCATTCAACCGGGCGCGGATATTCAAACCACGAATTAGACGAAGCCAGCCGCGATTCGGAGAAATATTGAAGGGGATGCGCCTCGGGGGCGCTAGAGTCCGGCCGCATTACACTTATTTATTGAACAAAAATCTCCCGTTGCCTCGGCGGCCGAAGGCAGCGGGAGCTTCTTTTGGCGGGCGAAAGAGCGCAGCCGCGTCTGCGCAGTAGGCTGAACGCGTCAGCAGGTGGATTCAGGGACGGATTCGACCTGGGGAATGCCCGTTTTCACAAGAAAAGGATGGGCGCCGGCGACCGGTCACCTGAGACACAAAGGGCTGGGAAAAATCCCAGCCCGCTTGTGTGTCTTATGTGTGTGCCAGATTCTGCCGGAATCCGGCCCTCCGGGTTACAGCGGCTGCACGTCGGCAGCCTGCCAGCCCTTGGGACCTTTGACTACGTTGAACTGCACGGCCTGGCCTTCCTGCAGACTCTTGAAACCACTCGAGTTGATTGCAGAGTAATGCACGAAGACATCTTCGCCGTTCTGACGCGAGATAAAGCCGAAGCCCTTCGCATCATTGAACCACTTCACGGTACCTTGTTCCATTTTGATCGTATTTCCTGGTTTGAATTGCGCTGGAGGAATCGGAGCGACCACTGGCAGAATCTTGCTTGGTTGGGCGAGTACTGCTCACGCCCGGTTCGGTTCTAACGCTGGGCATAGTGTACCATCCCTGTCGAAAAACGGGCATTATTTATTTCCATTGGTTGCGGACTTTCGGGTAACTTTATTTATATCGTTGAAATAATTGATGATAAACCGATGCTGTTGATTGTGATACTGTGGTGAGTCGCCATGGTACACGATACCCTCACCGGTTTGCTTGCCCGTTGCACCCAGTCTTTAGAGTCTGAATTTGGTCATCTGCCGGGTTACGAATCTACTATTCCGGAATCGGCCATCGAGCCGATCCTCGCAACCGTGGCGCACCGCCTGGGGGACAACTATCCCTATTTCCATCCCCTCTATGCTGGTCAGATGCTCAAACCGCCGCATCCGGTGGCCTGGGCAGCCTACGCGCTGGCCATGAAGATCAATCCCAATAACCACGCGCGCGACGGCGGCCGGGCCAGCTCGGCGATGGAAGTGGAAGCAGTGCAAGAGATTGCCGCCATGTTCGGCTGGGCGGAGTTCCTCGGCCACCTTACCTCGAGCGGCACCCTGGCCAACCTTGAAGCCCTCTGGATCGCCGGTCAGCTTGCTCCCAATCGCCGCATTCTCAGCTCCGAGCAGGCCCACTACACCCACCGCCGCATCTCCGGGGTGCTGCGCCTGGACTACGCAGGCGTGGCCGCCGATCTCCGCGGCCGCATGGACCTGGACGCACTCGAAGCCGAGCTGCGCAAAGGCGGTGTGGGCATGGTGGTGGCTACGCTGGGCACCACGGCGACAGGAGCGGTGGATCCGCTCGACGAGATCCTAGCCCTGCGCGAGCGCTACGGCTTCCGCGTCCACGTGGACGGCGCCTACGGCGGCTACTTCGGGCTGATTCCCGATGAACTCAACGAGTCCGCCCGCCGCGCCTATGCCGCCATTCCCCAGGCCGACTCGATTGTCATCGACCCGCACAAGCACGGCCTGCAGCCCTACGGCTGCGGCTGCGTGCTGTTTCACGACCCTGCTGTGGGACGCTTCTACAAGCACGATTCTCCCTATACTTACTTCACCTCAAGAGAGTCGCAGCTTCACCCCGTGCATTTTCGCTCCGGCGAACAAAAATCGCTCGCCGGGGACCCCATTCACCTGGGCGAGATCAGCCTGGAATGTTCGCGCGCCGGCGCCGCGGCCGTAGCGCTCTGGGCCACGCAGCAGCTTCTGCCGCTCACTCCGGGCGGGGAGTTCGCGCACGGGCTGGCCTGCGGCCGGAGGGCCGCCGTGGAACTGGACCGGCGATTGCGCGAGGACGCATGTTTCGAGCCGCTTGCCACCGGCCGGCCGGAACTGGACATCGTTGTCTGGAAGGCTGCCGCAGAGACAGCCGGGCAGGCCTCGGAGCGTGCGCAGCAGGTTTTCGACCGCTGCGCCGAGCGCGACCTGCACCTGGCTCTTGTACAATTGCCGCAATCCTGGTTCGGGCCGCCGACCGGCGCAAAAGCCGGAGCCGTTACCTGTTTGCGCTCCGTGCTCATGAAGCCCGAGCACGAAGCCTGGCTCGACCGGATCTGGGAACGGCTAAGCGCAGCGGCCGGCTAAGACAGGCTTACGCAAGGCGTGGGACCGGCGCGATGAGAAAACGTTCTCATTTCGCCAGAAGATTGAAAGGCCGCAATTTCGGAGCTGCACGGGTCGATTTTTTCGCTTCCGGATGCGGCATACATAGAGGTATTGAACTGCAATGCATGATCCAGCCGCTTTTCGTTCGCTCCACGTCGAGCGCTTTCAGGCCGAACCGGCCATCTTTGTCGCGCCCGGCCGCGTCAATCTCATCGGCGAGCACACCGACTACGCCGAGGGTTTCGTGATGCCCGCGGCCATCCAGTTTGCCACCCTGGCCGGCGTCTCGCCGCGGACTGACGGCAAGATCGTGATCTACTCTGAAAACTACGGCGAAGAAAAGACTTTTGACGCCGCCGCCCTGCCACCCACGCGCCACCGCGAGTGGACCGACTATCCCCTTGGCGTGATGCAGATTCTGGCCGGAGAGGGCCACACGATCCCCGGCTTGAGCTTGTCGCTGTGGGGCGACGTTCCCCTCGGCTCCGGCCTTTCCAGCTCCGCGGCGCTGGAAGTGGCCACGGCGCTGGCGGTTGAGTCGCTGATCGGCGTCAGCTATCCCGGCCCGGTTGTCGCGAGGCTCTGCCAGCGCGCTGAAAATGAATATGTTGGCGCAAGCTGCGGCATCATGGACCAGTTCATCTCCGCCAACGGCCAGGAAAACCACGCCCTGTTGCTCGACTGCCGCGATCTGAGCTTCCGCATGGCTCCCATCCCCAACCATGTGGCCCTGGTTATCGCCAATACCATGGTCAAGCACTCGGTAGCCGGCGGCGATTACACCACCCGCCGCGCGGAATCGGAGGCGGCTTGCGCGGTGATCGCCAGCCATCGGCCGGGCGTGAAGTTCCTGCGCGACGCCACGCTCGAAGACCTGGAAAAATGGGGCCATGAGATGGCGCCCAAGTCCCTGATGCGCGCCCGCCACGTGATCAGCGAAAACCTGCGCACCGTGGCCGCCGCTGAGGCCCTGCTGCGCGGCGACATGACCGAGCTTGGCCGGCTCATGGCGGCGGCTCACTGGAGCTATAGCAAGGACTTCGAGGCCAGTTGCATCGAGGCCGACACCATGGTTGAGCTGGCGCAGGATCTGCCCGGCCTGATTGGCGCGCGACTCACCGGCGGCGGCTTTGGCGGTTGCACCATCAACCTGGTGGAGCGGAGCCATGCGCAGGAGTTTTCGCATGTGCTGGGCAAACGCTACACAGAAAAGATGGGTATTGTGGCGGAGATTCATATTTGCCACGCCTCCGGCGGCGCACGCCGCATCTCGTAGCGCGAGTAGCTGGTAGCGCGCCTCCCGGCCGGCTGTCCCGGCGTCCACACCGTCGGCCTGGCCCAACAGAATCCGCATCTAATCCGTGAGCGGGGGAAATTTCCACTCCGGCGGATACAGGTTTGCGCATTTCGTATCGCCATCGGTAACACGGCGGTGCTATCCGTGGTGCACTGGCGCCGGCGTGGTTCCTTGCTAAACTGGGAAGATGTTTCTTCCGATGTGAGCTGCGCGAAAGGATCGTTCACTCTGGCCGGTGATCGCGGTCCTGCAAGAATGCTTCGCGTGGCCGGAAGCGCAACGGAGTTTTGAGCATGCATCCGACATCCAGCAAGCCGTTTTCCTACGAATCTTTCCCTGCCTCTGGCCACGTTGCTTACTTTTCCATGGAGATCGCCATTCATCCAGCGATGCCCACGTACTCGGGCGGCTTGGGCGTGCTCGCGGGCGATACGCTGCGCTCCGCAGCTGACCTCGGCGTTCCGCTGGCGGCGTTTACTCTGCTTCACCGCAAGGGCTACTTCCAGCAGCATCTTGACGCTGCCGGCGCGCAGACCGAGGAGGTGCAGCCGTGGAATCCGGCGGACTTCTGTACCGAGGAGCCCGCCCGCGTCACCGTGCAGATTGAGGACCGCGTCGTCACCCTGCGTGCCTGGCGCTACGATCTCGAAGGCCGTTTCGGCCACGTGGTGCCTATCTACCTGCTCGACACCGATCTCGAAGGCAACTCCGGCTGGGACCGCGGACTCACCGACCATCTCTATGGCGGCGACGAGAACTACCGGCTGCAGCAGGAGATCGTTCTGGGCATGGGCGGGGTGCGCATGGCCAATGCGCTGGGCCTGAAGGTGAATGTCTACCACATGAACGAGGGCCACGCCGCGCTGCTCACGCTGGCGCTGCTGGAAAGCCAGCTTGGCGGCGGACCGCTGGGCGCGGCGACGGAGGCGGACATCGAGCAGGTGCGCCGCAAGTGCGTCTTCACCACCCACACGCCGGTTCCCGCCGGCCACGACCGCTTCTCTACCGAGCAGTCCATGCGCATCCTGGGCGGCGACCGCACCGCGCGCCTGCAGAAGCATGGCTGTTTCCGCGACGGCTTGCTCAACATGACCCTCCTCGCGCTGCGTTTCTCGCGCTACGCCAACGGCGTAGCCATGCAGCACGGCAAGGTTTCGCGCCAGATGTTTCCAGAGTTTGCCATCGATACCATTACGAATGGCGTGCACGCGCCCACCTGGATGTCCGAGCCTTTCCAGCAGATGCTCGACGAACACATCCCGGCCTGGCGGCGCGACAATCTGTACCTGCGCAACGCCATCGACCTGCCTGAGGCGAAGATCCTGGCCGCGCATACGCGCGCCAAAGAGGAGCTGCTGGCCGAGGTGGGCTCGCGCACCGGAAAGGTGCTCAACCCCGAGGTGCTCACCCTTGGCTTTGCCCGCCGCGTGGCTACCTACAAGCGCGCCACGCTCATGTTCACCGATCCCAAGCGGCTGATGGAGATTGCCGAAGCCGCCGGCGGCCTGCAGATTCTCTACGCTGGCAAGGCGCATCCCCATGACCAGCCCGGCAAGGATCTGATTCACCGCGTGGTGGAAGAGGCATCGCGGTTGTACGGCGACCTGCTGCGCATTCTTTACCTGGAAGACTATGCCTGGGAGCTGGGCGCCAGGCTCACCGCCGGGGTGGACGTGTGGGTCAACAACCCGCGGCGGCCTCATGAGGCTTCCGGTACCAGCGGCATGAAGGCGGCGATGAACGGCGTGCCTAGCCTGTCGATCCTGGACGGCTGGTGGATCGAGGGCTGCATCGAAGGCGTCACCGGCTGGGCCATTGAAGACGGCGCCAACGACGAAGAAGAGGCGCAGTCGCTCTATCGCAAGCTGGAGTCGGCGGTGGTGCCGCTTTATCGCGAATCTCCGGAAAAGTGGGCCCGGCTGATGCGCACCACGCTGGCCTTCAACGGCTCGTACTTCAATACCAACCGCATGGTAAAGCAATACGTGCGCAATGCCTACTACCCGGAAAAGATAATCGACCGGGTACGCGTGGAAGAAGAAGCCTACGCAATTTAGGGAAGCTCTGAATTCAGTCACTCACTTATCCCTCAAGGGCTAAAGCCCCATTCATTTTGTCGGCTTTATCGGCATGGCTGAAGCCGTGCCCTTTCAAAACGATGACTGAATCAGAGCTTCCTTAGAGCGCTGCGCAGGCAGGGGTGCGCAGCGCCTGTTGAACCAGCGAAGAATTCAAGCGGCGATCATTGGCATTCCACTCCGGCTGGAGTATGCTGATCCGCAAGATCGTATCCACCTTCTGGAGGGAGTCAAAATCGTGGCAATCGCACGCCAGGTCATTACTTCGCTGCAGAGCGACGGCACAGACATCCTGGGCACCAAGGTTCTGGCCGTCAAGATCGCCGACGAGAGCATCGTTTCGGGCTCGCTGCTTACCGTGGAGAGCAACCACTTCTGCGTGCTCAAGTCGCGGGGCGCGGTGCTCAACGTCTACGAGACCGGCCAGTACGCGCTCACCACGCCGGACAAGCCGCTGCTCGGCTCCATCGCTTCCGGATTCTTCGGCGGCAACTCGCCGTGGGTCTACGAAGTGATCTACATCAACCGCTCCAAGCTGCTCATCCGTAGCGAGGGCGTGGCCACCAGCGAAGAGATGGCCGAGATGGCCTACCAGGTGGACTACTACATTCACGTCGACACCAAGGAAGCGGCGCTCGAGCTGATCACGCACCTGCCCTTCAACGGCCACATCATCGACACCAAGGAAGTGGCCGACTACGCCGGTCCGGCCATCGAGCAGTCGATCAACCAGATCGTGCAGGTGACCAAGATGGAGGACATCAACGAGCACATCAACGAGGTGCGCGAGCTGGTGAAGAGCCATCTGACGGAGTTCCTGAAGACTTACGGCATTACGCTGAACGATCTCAAGATCCTGATCATGCCCAAGGACGAGCGGATGCGCGAGCTGATCTCGCTGCAGGCCATCGGGCTCACGCCCGTCGAGGCGGTGCGCTACTATCTCGCGCTCAAGATGGCCGACAAGGGCCTGGTCTCCGCGCCCAACGCGGCTGCGGGCGTGCCCTTCAGTATCGGCGGGCCGGCCACCGGCTTCTATCCCGTGGGCGCCGAAACCGGAATGAAGTGAGCGGAGGAAAGAGTGCCGGCTGACAGCTTTTACGACGCGGGCCTTCTGCGCCAGATCGCCACCAACCTGTTTTACGGCTGGGGCTATAACTTCTATCGCAAGGAGAACCAGCTCCGCGCCGACGACCAGATGATCCGCAGCAAGGCTGCGTCGCTGCTGGGCGAGGCGATGGCCAGCGTGTCGTCGGCTGAAAGCGACTACCGCCGCGCCTATCTGCCGCCGCCCACGCGCGCCAAGCCGTTTCCTGACGCCGAGGCGGTTGCGTCTGCGCAGAAACTCGAGCGGCTGGCGAAGAACATCGGTGCCGTGGAAGCTGCGCTGCAGCATCAGCCTGTGCCGGAAAACGACCGCATGACCCAGCGCTATCGCCAGGAAGCGCCCACGCTCGCCAGGCTCATCGAGCACGACGAGCGGCTGGTGGGCCAGTGCGAGCTGCTGCGCAAGGGCGTCAGCGACGCGGATGGCGTGACGATTCTGAGGACCATGAGCGATCTTGAAGGCGGACTGGATGCGATTCGCGAAACCCTGCGGAACCGGGAAACAGTGCTGCTGGGTCCTGCATAGACGATATGGATGCAACCCGCGCATCGCCTGTGGCCGGGTCAACGTCATCAACGCATGGAACTGGGTGCGCAGCTCTCGTGGGCTGCCAGGAGCTTTTTTAGCCCCTTGAAGAAGGGGGTACCCAGATTGACCCACTCCATGAACTTGGGATGGCGCTGCGCCGATTCCGCGCTGCGCATGCGGTATAGTTCTTGCGTGGTTTGAAGCGAGGTTGTTCTTGAAACTGTTGGTGCTGGCTGGTTCTGTGGCGGTGTTTACGATGGCGGTTGCGGCAAATGGACAAAATGGGCGGCTGCTGGTGGCGCAGAAGGGCGACCGCAGCCTAGCGATCGTGGATCCGGCGGCGGGCAAGGTGATCGCCGATGTGGCTGAGAACGGCGTGACCGGGCACGAGGTAGCCGCGTCACCGGATGGCAAGCTGGCCTTTGTGCCCATCTATGGCAACTCGGGCGTGGGCAAGCCGGGGACGGATGGGCGCAACATCGTGGTGGTGGATGTGGCCACGCACAAGATTGTGGGCAACATCGCGTTCGATCATGGCGTGCGGCCGCACTGCCCGGTCTTCGGGCCGGACGGGATGCTCTATGTGACCACCGAGCTGGACAAGTCGGTGACGATCATCGACCCGAAGACGCTGAAGATTGTGGGGGCGATTCCGACGGGGCAGGAGCAGAGCCACATGTTCACCATCTCCCACGACGGGCGGCGCGGCTACACGGCGAACGTGGGGCCGGGCACGGTGAGCGTGATCGACATCAAGGCGCGCAAGGTGCTGAAGATCATTCCGATTTCAGGGAGCACGCAGCGGATTTCGATTTCGCCGGACGGCAAGTGGGTGTTCACGGCCGACCAGACCAAGCCGCAGATGGCGGTGATCGATACGGCGGCGGAGGCGGTGACAGCGTGGGTGCCGATTGACGGGCTGGGCTACGGCAGCACGGTGACTCCGGATGGGCGCTACGTGCTGGTGGCCGTGCCGGACGCGAACAAGGTGGACGTGATCGACGTGGGCACGATGAAAATGGTGCAGTCGGTCAGCGTGGGCGCAGACCCGCAGGAAGTGCTGATCACTCCGGATGGGAAGACGGCCTATGTCTCGTGCACCGGGAGCAGCACAGTGGATGCGATCGATCTGGGCACGTGGAAGGTGAGCAGGCAGATTGCTACCGGCAAAGGGACCGATGGGCTGGGGTGGGCACGGGGCGAGTGAAGCTGCTCTGGTGTTAGAGCGGTTCCGCTTCACATCTTGACCTCTGCAGAGCGTGTCCGCCGCGGCGGATGGCTTTTCAGCAGCTTGCATTCCCGCAGTGGCTAAGGCCATCCCTCTTTTTCTCTCTCCAGCGGCACGGCTGAAGCCCATTTATTTTTTCTGCTTGCGGCACGGCTTCACAGGCTGCTGAAAAACTCGGTTTTGTAATCAGGGCACGACTTCACTCGTGCCGTAAATACTGCAAAAATCAATGAGACCTTTAGGCCCTGAGGGATGGTTCTCAAGGAAATGGTCCGGATCATCAACTTTTTTCCGCAGCCTCTCAGTTGCAGTCATGCTCTTTCACAAAGCTCCTTGACGAAGGCTCTTTCAGCATCCTCTTCAGCCCATGAAGCCCAGGTATGGACTGGAACCGAAGTTGCCGAAGTTCGGAAACACTTCCCGAATCTGGCTGTCGGAGAGCCCGAACCAGCGCGCCAGCGTGCCCGCGTACTGTTCCACCGCAGTCGTAGGAATCAGCCGTCCCTGGCCAACGTCGTTGACCTGGTCTGTGCCGATCACCGGATATTGACCATACATATCCTGTCCCTGCACCGCGCCGCCCACCACGAAATGATGGCTTCCCCAGCCGTGGTCGGTGCCGTCGCTGTTGCTGGTGAGCGTACGGCCAAAGTCCGAGATGGTAAAGGTTGTCACCTGGCTGCTCAGTCCCATCTGCACCATCAGCCCATCGAAGTACTCGAAGGCCGAGCCCAGTTGCGTGAGCAGTTGCGCATGCTGCATCGCCTGGCCGTCGTGCGTATCGAAGCTGCCGAGCTGCACGTAGAAGATCTGCCGCGTGACGCCCAGGCTGGCCCGGCCCGCGATGATGCGCGCCACGGTCTGCAACGAGGCTGCAAGAGGACTGTCCGCAAGCTTATTGGTCATTGGATCGAGATATTGCGGCGGGTTTGCCACGCCGCCCTCGCCTGCCGGGGGCATGGCACCTGCCAATATCTTCTGGGCCTGGATCGAGCGGTTGACCACGACCTCGTATTCCTTGGCAAACAGATTCGATTCCTCGTTGCCCAGGATGGCGCTGAGCGGATTGGTAGACGCAGGTGCGCCGAACGGCGGCTGCGCCAGCCCATAGATTGGAATCGGCCCTGCAGGCGTACAGTTCAATTGAAACGAAGTCTGTCCGGCCAGGAACAAAGCATTGCCCGCGGTCGAGATACAGGTAAACATGGAGTTCATGTTCATCGCTTCGATGGCGTCGGCAACGGCTCCGCCCCAGCCCACGCGCTCGCCGCTGCCCAGGTTGGAAGCAATCGCCTGCCAGGCAGCCGTCTGATCGAAGTGGGAAAACAGCGAGTCTGGCAGCGGAACCGAGCTGGCGTTGATCTGCGCCTTCGTCGTGGGTGCGATCAGCGTGCCGGTGTTGGCGATAATGGCGGCCCGTCCCGCGTTAAAGAGGTTCTGCACGCCGGTCAGGTAAGGATTGAGCGCAAACGTGCGACCGCTCTGCGGCGTTTTGAGCGTGATGGGCAACAGCTCGGATTGCGGATAAGCAAGCCCCGGCGCGCCAGACCGCGCCTGCGTGAAGGCCGCGAAGGATGCGGGGTCAGTCGCGATCACCGTGCCGTGGCCATCGTTGCCGCCCGCCAGGTACACGCACACCAGCGCGCGGTAATCCGATCCGCTGCTCGCCTGGGCCATGGCAGCCAGCGAGTTGAGCTCCAGCATGAAAGGGCTGGCGTAAAGGCCGGCCATCGAGGCCAACGAAGCCGATCTCAGAAATTGCCTGCGGGTCTGATGAAATTTGCACATGGCTGGCTCCCTATTGTTGTGCGCAGTAGTCCGGCGACGCCATCGTGAGGTAAATTGCCGTCTGCGCGCGATTCAGAAGCGCGGCGTTGATGGCATTCTGATCGCCTGTGGGTATCTGGATTGACTCGACTGCAGAAAGAATCTGGTTGTAGAGCGTACTGCTCATCTGGCCCGCCATCAGCAGCAGATTGATGCGGTCCAGTAGCTGGTCGGGCGTGGACGCAAGGCTCATCTCCGTCGCGTAGGACGAGAAGAGGTCGGGTCCGGCGGTCGCGGTGGCGCCAATTGCGTCCTGCATGTAGTTGATATAGCCCACCACCGACGACACGTTGGTCATCTCCATCTCGGGAGCCCCCAGTCCCGCCGCAGAGATGCTCGTATTCGGGGGCACATAGCCCGGAGCAAACCAGTTGAAGACCGATGGCGAGCGCAGTGTCATCTCGCCCAGGCCGTAGATCGGATCTTCCGTGGTGCCGATGGCGTAAGAGCCGGTGCGCGACTGCGCCGTAAAGGCCCGCGCCCATTCCGTGTAGCGAATCAGCGCCTCGCGCACCTTGCCGAACTGCGGATTAGCCACGTCGGTAGCCGTGTCGCGCGCCTCGGGATCGGTCAGGATGGCGGTAATCACGGCCTGCAGGTTGCCGCGCAC
This sequence comes from Acidobacteriaceae bacterium, assembly GCA_030038195.1. Lineage (GTDB taxonomy): Bacteria > Acidobacteriota > Terriglobia > Terriglobales > Acidobacteriaceae > Telmatobacter. The sequence continues at coordinate 5,047 of JASHPJ010000096.1, read as the reverse complement.
GCCTGTCCCATCATCCTTGAATACCTGCGCAACCCGATTGATATAAGCCGGGCTCGGATTGCTGGTGACCATGTGCTGAATCATCTGCTTCGAGAAGAAGGCGGGCAGATTCGGATGATTGAACAGCGTATCGAGCGCGATCTTCAGGTCGGCCGCGGGATCGGAGCTTCCCGCTGGAATATCCGTTCCCAGGAACTGCTTTTCCAGGGTCGAGTGATGGCTGGGAAAAGTCTGCATGGAAAGCAGGTCTTCTCCATATCCGGGGCCGACATAGATGCAGCAGTTCGACCACGCCGATTCGCTGTCGTCGCCCGGCACATTCCAGCTAAAGCCCGTGAGGACCTTCGCCAGTCCTTGCACGTCGGTGTTCGAATAGGTGGGAATCGGGTTGCCGCTTCCGTCCAGCTTCTGCGAGCCGTCGTCATTCAGTTGCCACAGGCCGATGGTGAGCAGTTGCATGACCTCGCGCGCATAGTTCTCGTCGGGATCGGTGGTGGCATTCCCCTTGTCGTTGCCCAGCATCGAGAGGAACTGGCCCATCATCGGGCTCAGCGTCACATCTTCAAGGAGCTGCCTGAAGTTGCCGAACGCATCCTTGCCCAGCATGTCCAGGTAGTTTGCTTCGCCGCGCGGCATGTTCTGGATCGAGGTGGTGTTGTTGCTCGAGATCACGAATAGCTGCGTGAATGCGTAGATCACCCGCTGCCGCAGTTGATCGTTCGCCGTCAGCGCGTGCTGCCAGAAGGAGTCCTGCACCAGCCACTCGTCGGCGTCGTTCTGCACAAATAGACCGGCGTTGCATTGCACGTCGTTCGTCGCGCAGGGCGGATTGTTCACAATCAGCTCCTGCTCCACGCCCGGTTCCTGCGGATTCACGGGCATGTTGAACTGCTCGTTGAGCCATGCCGGGTAGCCGATCATCGAGAGATGGCGAATATCGGCGTCGGTTGCGCCAAACGTTGCCTCATCGAGAAAGCGCGCCGCGTCTTCCGGTGAAACCACCGGAACCGGCGGCGTGCCCAGCACCTGCGCGATCAGGTCGGCAGAAGCGGCAGGTCCGGGAGCCGGGTTCAACACCTGCAGGTCGAGATTGCCGGGCTGCGTCAGGTCCACGCTCGCCGTCAACTGCGCGCCGCTGTTGAATGTGGTGGGCACAGCCGCGCCGTTCACCAGCACCTGCGCGCCCGTGATGAACTTCTGGCCCGTCAGCACGATCGTCGCCGGGCCAGGGTTGAAAGACATCGGCGTGGCTGCGGTGAGAATCGGAATGGGATTCATCACCGAGATGTTCTGCGCAATCGAAATCTTGGGGTTGTCGACGCTGGTTATCGTAAGCTGCACCACGTTGCTCGGCGTGGGAACTACCGCCGGCGCTGTGTAGGTGATGGAGCCGTCCTTATTCGATACGGCCATGCCAATCTGCGCATCCCCTCCTGCGACGCCGTTTACCTGCAGCGTGACCGCGGTGTTATTCGTGCCGTTTACCGTCAGCGGGAAGTTAAGGCTGTTATTGACGCGCACATCCGTGTCGCCGTTTGTCTGCAGTTGCAGCGTGACCTGTCCAGGGCCGACGTTGAGCGAAACGGGAGGCGCGCTCGCCGAGCCCGGATCGGGATTGGTGACGGTGAGCGGAAAGGTTCCCGGATTCGGCGCTGCAATCTGGGCCATCAGCTCGGTGGCGGAGACGTAGGTGGTGGGAGCCAGTGCGCCATTCCAACTGATCTGCGCGCCGTAGATGAACTGCGATCCATTCACAGTCACCGTGGTCGTGCCCTCGCTAAATCCTGAGGGCGTCACCGATGCCAGGACGGGAATCGGGTTCCAGATGGCGACATTCACCTGTCCCGGCGGAGCAGTCGGATACATATTCGACGTGCTGGTGATCTGGACCGTATCCGGCGTGGGAACGACCGCTGGCGCGGTATAAAGCCCCGAGCCGCTGATTGTGCCGTACTCCGCGTTGCCGCCCTGCACGCCATTCACATAAAAGGTGAGCGGCTCTCCAGCAGCCATGGCCTTTGAAGTGAGCTGCAGCGTCTGCGTCACCCGGACTGCGTTACTGGGCGCTGAGATCGCTGCCGCAGAATCCAGGTCGCCCAGCGTATACGAATTACAGCCGGTCATGAGCGGAGGTATGCAGAGAGAGAGGCTGCAGATAAGCGCAGCCTTTGGCGGGCAGGCGCGTGCTAAAAAGGCTCGCATAAGTGCTCCAGGACGGGGGAACCCAAGGAACGAATGCGCTTCAATTGAGTCAGAAAGGCGCTGAAGAAATGCAGGTAAGTTAGTTTCAGAGCATATCCAAGTCCAGGTGGGAAATCAATGCAAAATCGTGTGAATCGAAGCCCGCATGACACATTGGTAATGTATTGAAGTGGTTCACTCCCGCAGGAATTGGCTGTAGCGTGCCTGCCCGCAGAGCCGGGCCGATAGCCTGAGATCTTCGCGTGCGTTTCAGGCTGTCAGTGTGCGGTACTCGAAAAACATGCTCATCCGCCACCGCAGGATCATGCCGAAGGCAAGGATGAAAAACAACCCGCCGGTCTGCTCGAGTGTGAGGACACGGTCAAAGTAGCCGCGCGCAAGATAGCGGATCAGGGCCAGCACGATCACCACCGTGAAGAATGCGCCGGAGCGCTTCATCATGATTGTGTCACCCACCCGTTCCAGCTTTGAGGTCAGCAGCAGCGGATAGGCCAGCGCAATTGCGCCCAGCAGGAACGCAGCCAGCGCCCAACTGAACGGCACGCGAAACGCCGGCATCACAAACATCGCAAAGCCCGTCGCCATGCCCACCGGCGGAATGAGGATCTTCCTGATCGTCACGGCCGTTCGCCCCTCGCGGATGCGCCACACCAGCACGGCAGAAAGGCCTGCCAGCGAAACAGCAATCGAGACTCCCAGTGGAACATGCATAGCCGCGACCTCCGCGGCGCTCCCGCGACCGCGCTCAATCCTCACCGCGCGCCACTGCGAAACGCCCTTCCTCAAGGATATCCGGAATAGCCTTTTTGCCGCACGCCGCAGAGCCGTCCGGACACAATCCGGGAGCCGGCAGAAGCCTGTGCCGTGACCTGTGGCGCGAGCGCCAGTTTACGATTGATTTTTGGTAAGTTTAACGCTTAATATAATCCGGTATGGTTAACAGCCTAGTAGATCATGCAGCTCGCAGCAACTCACCCCACACCTGTTCTTCACACCGCCGGCGCCGCCGGGCAAGGATCCAGCCGCTATGCTCATAGGTGAGTTCCAGCCCGGCGAGCGCGCGCCCAGGCACGAGTACTGCAGTGCCGACCTGGTGGTGGTGGGCGGCGGCATGGCCGGCCTCTGCTGCGCCATCACCGCGGCGCGCCAGGGCGTGCGTGTCATCCTGGTTCAGGACCGTCCGGTGCTTGGTGGCAACGCTTCCAGCGAAGTGCGCCTGTGGATGCTGGGCGCCACCTCGCACATGGGCAATAACAACCGCTGGGCGCGCGAAGGCGGCGTGATCGACGAGATCATGGTCGAGAATGTCTGGCGCAATCCGGAAGGCAATCCCATTCTCTTTGACAGCCTGCTGCTCGAATGGGTCACCAAGGAGCCGAACCTCACGCTGCTCCTCAACACCGCGGTCAGCGAGGTGGAGAAGGATGCCAGCGGCGTAATCCGGGGCGCAACCGCGTACTGCAGCCAGAACGAGACGCGCTACACGCTCCGCGCGCCCTTGTTTTGTGATGCCTCCGGCGACGGCGTGCTGGCGTTTCTGGCCGGAGCCGCGTTCCGCATGGGCGCTGAAGCAGCTTCGGAGTTCGGAGAGGGCCTGGGCGCGCCGGTGCCGACGAACGAGCTGCTGGGGCACTCGCTTTACTTCTACAGCCGCGACACAGGCAGGCCCGTCACCTACGTTCCTCCAGCCTTTGCGCTCAGCGATATCGCCAAGATCCCACGCTACCGCGAGCTGCGCGTCTCCGACTCAGGCTGCCGTCTCTGGTGGCTTGAGTACGGCGGCAACATGGATACCATCCACGGCACCGAAGAGATCAAGTGGGAGCTGTGGCGGGTCGCCTACGGCGTCTGGAACTACATCAAGAACTCAGGCGAATTTCCCGAGGCCGCCAATCTGACCCTCGAATGGATGGGCATGATTCCCGGCAAGCGCGAGAGCCGTCGATTCGAGGGCGGCTATATCCTTACCCAGCAGGACATCATCGAGCAGCGCCGGCATTTCGACGCCGTCTCGGTGGGCGGCTGGGCCATCGATCTCCATCCGGCCGAAGGCGTCTACAGCACCGCACCGGCCTGCACGCAGTGGCATTCCCAGGGCGTCTACCAGATTCCGCTGCGGTGCATGTACAGCCGGAACATCCCGAACCTTTTTCTCACCGGGCGCTTGATCAGCGTGACCCACGTAGCCATGGGATCCACCCGCGTGATGGCTACCTGCGCGCATAATGGGCAGGCGGCAGGCATGGCTGCGGCCCTCTGCGCAGAAGAAAAGATCCACCCGTGCCAGCTCATCGAGCCTGCGCGCATGGATGCCCTGCAGCAGCGATTGCTTCGCGCCGGCCAGTGTATTCCCGGAGTAAGGGCCTGCAATATCGGCAATCTGGCAGCCACGGCGTGCGTGAGCGCCAGCAGCACCCTGCAACTGGCCGCGCTCGAAGACAGCGGCGAAGTGCGGGCCGCCGATCTGCCCTGCGCGCTCCTCGTGCCCATGTGCGCCGGACCTGTGCCCGCGATCACGTTGCTTGTCGATGCCGGCAAAGACGCCACGCTTCACGCCGAATTATGGCGATCGTCGCGCGAGGGTAACACCACGCCCGACGTAAAGATTGCCACGGCGTGCGTGGCCGTCAAAGCCGGCAGATCGATTTCCGTCGCCCTGCAGTTCAACGCCGTGCTCGATGTAGATGGCCACGTCTTGGTCATGATCGAGCCTGCAGCCGGCATCTTTTTTCACCTGAGCAAGACGCAGATGCCGGGCATGCTCACGCTCTGGCAAAAGATGAATCGCATGGTGGCAAAGAGCGCGGTGCAATCGCCTCCTGAGGGCTCCGGCGTTGACACCTTC
>JASHPJ010000008.1 GCA_030038195.1 Acidobacteriaceae bacterium | reverse complement strand
CCACCGTCCACTCACTGGTGGAGTTCGTTGACGGCTCCATCCTCGCCCAGATCTCCATCACCGACATGCGCCTGCCCATCCTCTACGCGCTGGCTTACCCTGAGCGTCCACAATCCACGCTCACCTTTGATCTGGCCGCGCTGCGCCATCTCGACTTCGAGCAGCCAGACTTCGTGCGCTTCCCCTGCCTGCGCCTGGCCTACGAGGCCGCGGCAAAGGGCGGCGCGCACTGCATTGCGCTCAACGCCGCAGACGAAGTAGCCGTGGAAGCCTTCCTCGAAGGTCGTATCCCCTTCACCGGCATCCCGCGTACAATTGAAAGAGTGCTCGCATCCACGCCGGAAGCGCATCCAGCCACCATTGCTGAGGTGTTGGCCACCGACCGGGAGGCGCGTCGAATGGCTCGCGCAATGCTCGTATAACCCCGGTCCGCAGGCGCGCGCTGCCAAGGAAGTTTATCTGCATCTATGCACGCATTCTTAGTTTCTGCCGTTGCATTCATCGTTCTGGTCGGCATCATGGTGGTGGTGCACGAGCTGGGACACTTCATCGTCGCCAAGCTCTGCGGCGTCCGCGTCGAGGCATTCTCCTTCGGCTTCGGCCCGCGCCTGTTCGGTTTCAAATACGGCGAGACCGACTACAAGGTCTGCCTGCTCCCGCTCGGTGGATTCGTGAAAATGACCGGCGAAGAGCCCGGCCAGAACATGGATCTGCCCGTCGGCCGTCCTGAAGTGGCAGAAAACGACTCCGGCGCCTTCACCGCGCATCCGCGCTGGCAGCGCATGCTGATCGGCTTTGCCGGTCCGGCGGCCAACTTCGTTCTGGCCGTGGTGCTGATGGTCTTCTACTTCGGCTGGATCAACGAAGTCCCCACGGTTGAGGTCAACACCACCACCATCGAATGGGTCACGCCCGGCTCCGCCGCCGCACAGGCCGGCCTCGAGCCCGGCGACATCATCCGCCGCTTTGACTCCGTCGACAGCCCCGACTGGGACCAGGTCTACGCGCGCACCCGCCTGAACGCCAATCAACCCGTCGCCATGACCGTGGAGCGCGACGGCAAGACCCTCCCGCTCACGATGCGCATTCCGGCCGCGGCCAAAGACGACGACTTCGACCTCAGTGACGCCGGCATTCTGCCGCATATTCTGGTCGGTCCCATCGGCGTGAAAGAAGTGCAGTCCGACACCCCGGCCGAGCGCGCCGGCCTGCATGCCGGCGATGCCATCGTCGCCGTGGACGGCCACGCCTTCCACAGCGTAACTTCGCTGCTGGCTTATATGCAGTACGGTCAGGGCAAGCAGCTCACACTCACCGTGCAGCGCAACGGCGCAACGGTCAACCTGGAAGCGTATCCGGCAAAACTGCAGGCCTCCACCTGGATGCTGGGATTCGTGCCCACGCCGATTCCCTTCCGCAACGACCCGCTGCCCTTTGGCCAGGCCGTGAGCAAGGCAAAAATCTTCTCCCTGGAAAACTCCACTCTCATCCTCGACGTCCTGGAGCGCCTGTTCACGCACAAGGTCTCCATCTCTGAGTTGCAGGGCCCCGTCGGCATTGCGCGCATGGCCGGCGACGCCGCCGAGATGAAAGGCTGGCAGCCCAAGTTCGACCTCGCCGCTGAAATCAGCCTCAACCTCGGCATTCTCAACCTGCTCCCGTTCCCGATCCTCGACGGCGGCATGATTCTCTTCCTGGTCATCGAGAGCGTCCTGCGCCACGACATCAACCTCGCGCTCAAGGAGCGCATCTACCAGGCCGCCTTTGTCGTGCTCATGGTTTTCTTCGTCTTCATCATCTTCAGCGACGTAACCAAGCTGCCCATGTTCGCGCACGTCAAGCCGTAAAAAAGGGGGGCAGGGATCAATTGTCAGGGATCAGTCTTCTTGCCGGCAGAACTGCCGATCACCGACCACTGAAAACTGATCTCTGACCCCTGATCTCTGTCTCCGGAGAAAAAATGCCAGTCACCACCCAGGTAAGGGTGCGCTACGCGGAAACCGACCAGATGGGCATCGTCTACTATGCCAACTACCTGATCTGGTTTGAAATCGGCCGCGTCGAGCTGCTCCGCTCGCTCGGCCTCGCCTACAGCAGCCTCGAAAAAGAGCACAGCCTCATTCTTCCCGTCGTCGACGCGCACTGCCGCTACCGCGACCCCGCCCGCTACGACGACGATATCCTCATCGAGACGCGCCCCACGCTCCTGCGCGGCTCGGTCCTCAAGTTCGGCTATCGAATCTACCGCGCGCCCGGCCAAAAGGAAAAAGAGCGTAAGCTCCTGGCCGAAGGCGAAACTGTCCACGTAGTCTGCGACGGCCAGCTCAACCGCCAGCCACTCCCCGAGCCCTACGCCAAAGCCCTCAAAGCCCTCATGGAAGCCGAGTAGCTTCGATGCCCCACACTATTCCCTATTCCCTATTCCCTATTCCCTATTCCCTATTCCCTATTCCCTAGTCCCTAGTCCCTAGTCCCTAGTCCTCGCCTGACAAGAGGCCGGCATCAACAGCGCAAAAAGCGCGCAGCCCTTACGGCTCACTCCACCACCGCAATCGCAAACCCGTCATACCCCTTCACGCCCACGTTCTGCACCACGGTCGCGCACAGTTGCGGCTCCCGCGCCATCAGCGACGTCATCCGCCGCGTGCCGCGCACATCCGGGTCCGCGCTCTTCGCATCGGCCACCTTGCCGTCGCGCACCACGTTATCGACGACAATGACCGTGCCCACGCGCGCCAGCTTCAGCGCCCATTTCAGGTACTGCGGATTATTCGGCTTGTCTGCGTCGATAAAGATCAGATCGAACGGCCCCGCGCCCGACGCTGCAAGCTTCGGCAAACTGTCCAGCGCCCGCCCCACGCGCAGATCCACGCGCTTCAGCAGCCCGGCGTTTTCGAGATTCTTCCGCGCCACGTCCGCATGTTTCTGCAGGAACTCCAGCGAGACGATGCGCCCGCCGCGTGGCAGCGCGCGCGCCATCCAGATGGTGCTGTAGCCGCCCAGCGTGCCGATCTCCAGGACTCGTTTCGGCCGCAGCATCCGCACCAGCACCTGCAGAAACTTGCCCTGCAGCGGCGAAACGTCAATCGCCGGCAGCCCCGCCGCGCGGTTCGCCTTGAGCGCTGCATCCAGGTGCGCATCCGGCGGCGCAAGCAGCCCGCCGAAGTATGCATCAACGGCAATCCACTCCGGCCGCGCCATCTTCAGATTTCCAGGTAGACGATATTCCTGCTTTTCAGTCTTTTTCGAAACCATTTACTTCTCCCGCGCCACGACAAAGTCAGGCACCCACAAGAGGGCGCGCTTGAAGTCCGTATCAGGAAACGCCGCCAGTGCCTGCCGCGACTGCTCCGCGTAGCGAAACGCAGCCGCCATCGCATACTCCACTGACTCGTTGCGGATGAGAATCTCCCTGATCTGCTGCCGGCTCACGTTCTCAAAGCTGCGGTCGTCCAGCACCCGCTGAATCGCCTTGCGGTCCTCGGCCGTTCCATGATCGTAGCTGTGAATCACCGCCAGCGTCGCCTTGCCCTCGCGCAGATCGCTTGCCACCGGCTTGCCCAGCACTTCTTCGGTTGCCGTCAGGTCCAGCACGTCGTCCACGATCTGAAACGCCAGCCCCACCGCGCGCCCATACGTGCCCAGGTTCGCTTCCTGGGCTTCGGTCGCGCGCGCCAGCACCGCGCCCAGCCGCATCGAGATCGAAAACAGGCACGCCGTCTTGCGAAAGATCAGGTCGTAATACTCGGCCTCGGAGACGGCCTTGCCCAGCTTCTGAATCTGCAGCAGCTCGCCTTCGACCATCTGCTGCGTGAGCAGGATCAGCAGCTCCAGCACGCGGAAGTTTTTTTCTTCAAGCGCCACCTTGAAGGCCTGCATGTAAAGCCAGTCACCGGCCAGCACGCACTTCTCGTTGCCCCACGTGGTATTCGCCGAGGGCCGTCCGCGCCGCGTGTCCGCACCGTCAATAATGTCGTCATGCACCAGCGTGGCCGTGTGCACCATCTCCACCACCGCGCCCAGCCGCACCGCGCCGTGGCCCGAGTAGCCAAGCTGGTGCGCCGCCAGCAGCAGCAGTGACGGCCGTATCCGCTTGCCGCCTCCTTCGCGCAGATACTCGGCAATCTCCGTAATCGTGCTCACGCTCGATGCCGCATCGCGCGCCAGTTCCTGCTCGATCGCGACCAGGTCCTCACGCAGCAGCTCAAAGACCTCTTTCGCCGTCGCTATGGTCAGTGTGCTCAAAGTGCCCCGATTCTTGGGTTCTGCAACAGCTCGTGCGGGTGCCCCATCCTTGCCGCGTCCGCCGCGCGGATGCGGCAAGGATGGGTTCATCCATTCGTCCGGTAATTCGTAAACGTCAGCTCCACGCCCAGGTCCTTGCCGCGCAGCATCGCAATAATCGCCTGCAGCTCGTCGCGATCCTTGCCGGAGACGCGCACCGTGTCGCCCTGAATGCTGACCTGCGCCTTCTTCTTCGAGTCCTTGATGAGTTTCACGATCTCCTTGGCACGCTCCGTCGGAATCCCCTGCTGCAGGGTAATCTTCTGCCGCACGCTCTGGCCTGCTGCCGGTTCCACCTTGCCGTAGGTAAGATTCTTGAGCGATACGCCGCGTTTCACCAGCTTCTGCCCCAGAATCTCCTTCACCGCCTCGAGCTTGTACTCGCCGGCTGAAGCAAGCTGGACCGTGTCGTTGCCCTCGAGCTTGATCTCCGAGTGCGAATCCTTCAGATCGAAGCGCTGCCGAATCTCCTTGAGCGCCTGGTCAATCGCGTTGCGCACTTCCTGCAAATCCACCTTGCTGACAATATCGAATGAATTTTCCTGGGCCATGTTCTGGTTTCCTCAAAACGGTCGACGTACAACTGGAATGATATGGAACCTGCTTGAAGGATACGGACTTCAGTCCGTACATAGCCCCACGCAGAATTTTTTTGGCGCTTTAACCTCTGAGGGGCCTTTCCTCCAGACCATCCATTACAGAAATTCCTGAAAAACTTCCCTGCATGCCTCTCTCAGTTTCCCACGTCAGCCCGCAGCCGAAAAAGCCGGAAAAAGTTTTTCGTGGTCGCCTCGGCCACTTCATTTCCATCCACGCCCAGGCACTCGGCCAGCACCAGCGCCGTCTGCGCCACAAAGGCCGGCTCATTCCGCTTGCCCCGATTCGGCGACGGTGCCAGCCACGGCGCATCCGTCTCCACCAGCACGCCATCCAGCGGCATGCGCGCCGCCACGTCGTGCAGCGCCTGCGCCTTGGGATAGGTCAGGTTCCCCGCAAACGACACCAGGAACCCCAGATCGAGCGACCGCCGCGCTTCGTCCCATCCGCCGCTGAAGCAGTGCATCACGCCGCCCAGTCCTGTAGGCCTCCAGTGCTCCTCCAGCACCTCGAAAAGATGATCCCACGCATCGGTCGCGCCATCTTTCGGCCGGCAATGAATCAGGATCGGCCGCTTCCGCGCCGCCGCAATTTCGAGCTGCTGAATCAGCCCCGTCCGCTGCACATCGTGCGGCGCGCCCTGGTGATAGTAGTCCAGCCCGATCTCGCCGCACGCAATCACCTCCGGCTCCGCCAGCAGTCCGTCGAGCCTGGCCAGCACCGCCTCGTTCATCTCCGGCGTGCTGTGCGGGTACACGCCCGCGCTCGCATAGAGCTGTGGCAGGTCTGGCCTGTCGTTGAACTCGCGGCAGATCTCCAGCGCCTGCCCCATCTCCGCCGGCCCCTCGCCGATGCCGATCGAAAGCACCGCGCCAATCCCCGCCTGCCGCGCGCGCGCCAGCACCGCCTCGCGATCTTCCGTATACCGCGGACTATCCAGATGTGCATGGGAATCGATCAGCAAATGCGACCTCGATCAAAAAATCAGTTCACTTGAATTGCAGGTGGTTCAAAGACCTTCAACCCAAGATGGTTTTTGAATGCATCGAAGTCGCGGTCACGGTGCAACAGCTCATGCCCTTCAAGGATGCAAAACGTAGCAATCAGGCAATCCATGGGCTTGCGCACGGTAATTCCGCGTTTGCGCAGTGTCCGAAAGTTTTGCGCTGCGGCGGTCGCCACATCAACGCCGCCCGAAACGAAGACCTGGAAGTTCAGCAGATACTCATGTATCCGCCGGAACTGTGCGTCCACGCGTATGCCCTGCAGGACCTCGCAGAGAATCAGATCGATCAAGCCGATCCGCTGACGAAGCAACTCCCGGTCAAGCCACTCTGTATGGTCGTTGATGGCACCATTCAGATAGTCGATCCAGACAGATGAGTCCACGATCACCATGGCCGGCAATCAATTTGTGTTTTGCCCAAGGCGCATCGCTTCCAGATCGCCGCTCCAGCGCACCTTGCCCCTGACCCTGCGGATTGCGCCCTGCGAATGGATCTGCACCATCTGGCGCAGTGCAGCCTCCACCGCCGCCTTCTTGGTGGTCGTATTGCTGGCCTTCATCGCCTGCTTCAGCAGCTTGTCGTCAATGTCGATGTTGGTGCGCACCGGTTCATTCTCCGATGTGTAAGTATCGCATGATTTATGTGTATCGAGCAATGAGACGTATCCGGCTTCATGCTGCGCGCCTTTTACTTCAATCGCGCTCCCAGCGGCACCTCTTCCAGAAATCCGGCGAGCACCGGCGCACCGTCTTCGAGCGAAGCCGCCAGCAGCATCCCGTTTGACTCCAGCCCCCGCATCTTGCGTGGAGCCAGGTTGGCCACAATCACGATCTTGCGCCCGACGAGTTTCTCCGGCTCGTAGTGCTGCGCAATGCCGGCCAGGATCTGCCGCTTCTCGTAGCCCAGGTCAACTTCCAGCCGCAGCAGCTTGTCCGCCTTGGGCACGCGCTCGGCAACGAGAATCTGCGCCACGCGCAAATCCACCTTGGCAAAATCATCAATCGAGATGTGCCCCGGTGCAGCCGGCTTCGCCTCTTCGCGCACAGCCGCTGCGCTCGGCGCCGAACTCGCCGCAGCCGGAACTGCCGCAAGTTCGGCAGCCTTCGCGCCCGTCTCGCCCTGGCTCACCGCTTCTACCGCCGTGCGATCATTGTTCTCTTCCAGGCTCTGCATACGCTCAACTGCATCTTTCTCCGCGCGCGGAAACAGCGGCGCGGGCTCCAGTAATTTCGTTCCTGCCTTCAAACCACCCCAGGCCAGATTCTTGAGAAACGACTCCTTCGCCGCGTCTGCAATCTCGCCCTGCCCAAGCTGCCGCCACACCTTCGCCGCTGCATCAGGCAATATGGGATACACCAGCGCCGTAATCACGCGAATGGCCTCGGCCGCAGTGCCAAGCACGCGCGCCTGCAGAGCCGCATGATCCGCCTCTCTGCGCTCAGCCGGTTTTTTCCACGGCGCATTCGCCGTCAGATACCCATCTGTCTCCGCCACCAGGAGCCACAGGCTCTTCAGCGCCTCAGAAAAATTCAGTTCATCAAACGCCGGCCCGAACCCCGCAATCGCACTCTGCGCGCTCGCACGCAAAGCTGCCTCGGCCTGCTTCTCCGCGCCCGTCTCCGGCATAACTCCGCTAAAGTACTTGTGCACCATGTTCACCACGCGGCTCACCAGATTCCCGTAGCCGTTGGCCAGGTCTCCGTTGTACCGCTGCACCAGCGCGTCGAACGAAAAATTCCCATCCTGTCCAAACGGAATCTCGCGCATTAAGAAGTAGCGCAGCGCATCCGCGCCCAGCACCTCGTGCACCGTCTCCGCGCGCACAATATTGCCGCGCGACTTCGACATCTTCCCCTGGTCGAAGAGCAGCCACCCATTCGCGCGCACCGAGCGCGGCGGCTCAATCCCCGCAGCCATCAGGAACGCCGGCCAGTACACGCAGTGGAACCGGCTGATCTCCTTGCCGATCAGGTGCATATCCGCCGGCCAGAATTTTTTGAACTTCGCCTGATCCGCTGGATCGTCCGAACCATATCCAAGAGCAGTGATGTAGTTGGCCAGCGCATCCAGCCACACATACACCACGTGCTTCTCGTCGCCCGGCACTGGAATGCCCCACGAAAAGCTCGTCCGGCTCACCGAAAGATCCTTGAGCCCGCTGCGCACAAAGCTGATCACCTCGCGCCGCGTCGACTCCGGCCCCATAAAGCCCGGATTGGCCTCGTAAAACTCCAGCAGCCTGCGCTCGAACGCCGACAGCTTGAAGAAGTAGTTCTCCTCGCTCACCGTCTCGGTAATGCGCCCGCAATCCGGGCACGGCGTTCCCGGCGGCCCTTCCACATACGCCTCGTCGTAGATGCAATACTGCCCGCTGTACGAGCCCTTGTAGATGAATCCCATGTCGCGCAGCGTCGCAAACAGCTTCTGCACGCCGCGCTTGTGCCTCTCTTCGGTGGTGCGAATGAAATCGTCGTAGGTGAGCCCCAGCCTGTCCCACAATCCGCGAAACTCGCCCGCAATCCGCGTGGCAAACTCCTGCGGCGTGCACCCGGCCTGCTTGGCCGAGCGCTCGATCTTCTGCCCATGCTCGTCGGTGCCGGTGAGAAACCATGTGTCGATGCCCAGCGCCCGTTTGCGCCGCGCCATCGCATCGCACACAATCGTCGAGTAGGCGTGCCCCAGGTGCGGACGCGCGTTCACGTAGTAAATCGGCGTGGTCAGGTAATAACGGTTCGTTTGCGTAGCGGAATCGGCCATGGGCAGGATCAATGCTCTTCGATTCGCCCATACCGCAGGCGAGAATCATCAACGGCAATCTACTTATCAATCTTAGGTTGCTGCGCCAGCAGCGTCAAACCCGCCGCGCATGTCCGCTCTGTTAAAATCACCTTGAAAATCAAGGATTTTTGAGGCGATCCGCAGTGGTCCTGGAACTCCAGCAAAGGCTCGGCGCACGCATCTGCGCCGTTCTGAAAGAAAAATACGATCTCGCAATCGAGAACATCTCCCTCGAAACCCCACCCGACCTGCGCTTCGGCGAAATCGCCACACCCATCGCCTTCGAGCTGGCGCGCAAGCTGCGGAAAGCGCCCAAGATCATCGCGCAGGAGATCGTCACGGCCCTGGGTGCGATTGATGGGTTTGCGGGCTTTGAAGTCGCCGGCGCCGGCTACATCAACGCCCGTCTCGACCGCGCCGCCGCCGTACAGATGGCCGTCTCTGATGAGGCACTCCCCTCGTCCAAAGAGCTGCTCAATGCAATTGTCGAGCATACTTCCATCAATCCCAACAAGGCCGCGCACATCGGCCACCTGCGCAACGCCATCCTCGGCGACACCTTTGTCCGCCTGCTCCGCGCCGCCGGCTGCAAAGTCGATGTGCAGAACTACATTGACAACACCGGGGTCCAGGTCGCCGACGTCGTCGTCGGCTTCCTGCACCTCGAAGGCAAATCGCTGACGGATATTCAAGAGATCATTCGTAACTGTGAGATGCATCGCGCTTTGGGCTCTGCTCGGCAACAATCGTCTTTCGACTACTACTGCTGGGATCTCTACGCCCGCACCTCGCAGTGGTACACGAGCGGAACAACCGAGGAAAACGAAGCACGCAAGCGCCTGCGCTACGACACGCTGCACGCCATCGAGCGCGGCGGCAACGAAACCTCCGAGATCGCCGAACTGATCTCTACCGCGGTTCTCAAGCGTCACCTTGAAACCATGCAGCGCCTCGGCATTGAGTACGACTTTCTGCCGCGCGAGAGCGAAATTCTTCACCTCAAGTTCTGGGAAGCCGCCTTCGAGCAGCTCAAGCAATCCGGCGTGCTCTACTTTGAAAACGAAGGCAAGAATCAGGGCTGCTGGGTCATGTCCCGGGCCACAGAGCGGGTCCAAGACCAAGCCGGTCCGGAGGACGACGCCAAGGTGATTGTCCGCTCCAACAGCACCGTTACTTACGTCGGCAAAGACATCGCCTATCATCTCTGGAAGTTTGGCCTGCTTGGCCGCGACTTCGGCTACAAGCCCTTCTTCGCCTATCCAAATCACGAGTGCTGGATTTCGGCCGAACACGGCGAGACGCAACACCCGCACTTCGGCGCGGCCAGGGCCATCTACAACGTCATCGACTCGCGCCAGTCCGACCCGCAGGCCAACGTCATCCAGGCCCTGCGCGGCATGGGCCACGCCGCCGAGGCCGATCACTACACCCACTTCAGCTACGAGATGGTCGCGCTCACGCCGCGCTGCGCCATCGAGCTTGGCTACGACGTGTCCGAAGAAGACTTGAGCCGCGCCTACATTGAAGTGAGCGGCCGCAAGGGCTTCGGCGTCAAAGCCGACGACCTCATCGACAGGCTCATCGCCGCCACGCGCGCTGAAGTGGACGCGCGCCAGACCGGAGTCCCCTCCGGGCGATTTGTGCTCGCAGGGGTGGGGACCGCGCGCAGCGAGGCCGAGCGCCACCGGATTGCCACGCAGATCGCCATCGGCGCCCTGCGCTACTTCATGCTCAAGTACACGCGCAACTCGGTCATCGCCTTCGACTTCAAGGACGCGCTCAGCTTCGAAGGCGAAACCGGCCCCTACATTCAATACGCCGTCGTGCGCATCCGCAACATCTTTCGCAAAGGCGGAACGACGCCGGAAGCGGTGTTGGCGGAGTTTGCAAGTCAGTCCGCCGCGGCGGGCAAGTCAGCAGGTCAGCAGAAAGTCACATCAAACACGCCGCAAAATTCCGACGAAGGTACGAAGTGTCAGGACACGGCTTCAGTCGTGCCGCAAGAGGCACAAAAAAATACGGAGGCCTTAGCCCCTGCGGCATCTCTGACAGCCTGGCTCAGCAGCGAAGAGAACGAAGATATCTGGTCCCTGTGGCTGCGTGCCGGCCGTTTTTCGCTGGTTCTGGACCAGTGCATCGCCGCATCCGAGCCGGCCTATCTTGCCAAGCATGCCTTCCAGCTTGCGCAGGAGTTCAACAACTTCTACCACAAGCACCACATCCTCACCGAAGAGGACGTAAACCGCAAAACATTCCTGCTCGCCACGGCCGCGGTCGCGCTGCGCGAGCTCGTCAAAGCTCTCTCATTGCTGGGCATAGAAAGCCCCGAAGCAATGTAAGAACAGCCGTCAGCTTTCAGCCTCTAGCTACCAGCTCTTCTCATTCGACAGCCCGAGTACAAACCAAGAGTGGGAAAGTACCGCTCTCATCCCGCCGTACCCAATTCAGCACAAATCCTGGGAAAGCAAGGTGTCTTCCCTAACGCAGCAACCTCAAATCTGGATCTGCACCTTGAATGACCGCGCCTTGTCCGCCGCAAATTCGAAGGCCTTCCCAGCCGCTTCCAGCGGAAATACCGCATTGATCAGCGGACGCAGATCCACGCGCCCCGCCGCCACCAGCCGGATCGCCTCCTCAAACACGTTGCCGTAGCGCATCGAGCCCACAAGGTTGATCTCCTTGTTCATCAGCTTGTTTGCCGGCAGCGGAATATCCTCCGTGCCCAGCGTGCCGATCTGCACAATCGTGCCGCCCGGCCGCACCAGGTCAAATGCACTGCGCAGCGCCGGTGACGCGCCTGAGGCCTCCAACACCACGTCGAATCCCTCGCCGCTCAGCTTGCGGGAGCGCTCCGCAAAATCCGCCGCCGCGGGATCGAGCACCGCATCGATGCCCAGCTCTTCAGCCTTCGCGCGCCGCTCCGCCACCAGATCGCTGATCGCTACCGGAGCCGCGCCATACGCGCGCACCGTCATGGCCGCCAGCAGCCCGATCGTGCCCGCGCCCGTCACCAGCACCCGCCTGCCCGACACCGTGCCCGCGCGCTTCGCTGCATGCAACGCTACGGCGAACGGCTCCATCATCGCGCCTACACGCTCATCCATATCGTCCGGCAGCGCGTGGCACTGGTCGGCGCGCACCACAACAAACTCCGCCAAGCCTCCGTTCGTGGGCGGCGTGGTGCTCGCGCTGCCCAGCATGATCGTCTTGCGGCACAGATTGCCGCGCCCTGTCTTGCAGTCCTCGCAGAACCCGCATGACCGCGCCGGATTCACGGCCACGCGCTGGCCCACGCGCACCGTATCCACATCGTCTGCAACCGCAGCCACCTCGGCCATCACCTCGTGTCCCAGCACAAACGGTCGGTCCGGCACAAACGCCGCGCAGTAGCCATGCTCGTAATAATGCTGATCTGACCCGCAGATGCCCACCAGCCGGCTGCGCAGCAGCACCATGCCCGGCCTCAGCTCCGGCTCCTCGAACGACTCCACCCGAATATCCCGCGGACCATACAGAACCGCAGCTTTCACCAGTCAACCTCCGCTCCCACTCCGCACCAGCATACCGTGCCGCACCACTCCCTGAGACTCCGCCTGCAAATCGCGGTTGCCAAAAGCTATACCGTGCGCAGACAATGCCGTGGGGTGGTCTGACCAGTGCGCACACGTTCTGAACGCACCGGCCGCAGGCCGCACCTGCTGAAACTCGAGGGCTTTCCCATCATGCGTCGCTCACGCTTTTTTGCGCTCTTCTGCCTTTTTGCCGCATCGCTTTTCATTCCCGCTGCAACCGCGCAGGTCCCGCTCGAATACGCGCCGCCCATCACCACATCCATTCTGCCACCCAATCCCCATGCATCCGAGCCCGGACTGCTCTTCTATCTCTCCGGTGACCAAAGCCTCAACGCCGACTACGCCGCCGGCGGCAATCCCGTGCCCAACTACGCCAAGGACGTGAAGATTCTCCCCGGCGGCGAGCACGGCTCCTACATCCAGTGCGGCGACAACCAGCTTCTCTCCTATTGGGCACCCGGCAATATCGACTCGCAGCGGGGCACGCTTTCGTTCTTCTGGCGCTCGCGCGAGCCGGTCGACGAAACCGCCTTCCCCGTCTTCCGCGTCGGCTTTGCCGACCACTCCAGTTGGGACATGGTCTGGCTGCGCATCGACTGGAACGGCCACGGCTTCGACGCCTTCGTCACCGACGTCAACCTCGGCCGCACCCGCGTTTCCGTCAAGTTGCCGGAAGACCCCAGGCCCGACGAGTGGATTCATCTCGCGCTCGCGTGGGACGAGACCAGCGGCATCCGCTTCTACATCAACGGCAAGCTCATGGCGACAAAAGAGGCAACGGGCCTCTTTGACACCGCGCTCGATCAGTTCGGCCCGCACTCGCGGCTCATTGCGCCCACCGGCGTCGAGAGCTCTTACAGCTACGACCGCGGCGGCGACATCGACGAGCTGCGCATCTACGACCGCATGCTTTCGGACGGCAACATCGCCGGCCTCGCTAAAAATGAAATCCCGCAAAACATTCCGCCGCTTGACCGTACCGTGGCCGTGGGTGCTTCGCCCGCAGAGAGTGCGGCACCTGTCGTGCCGAGCGAAGGCCGGTACGACTCAGGCTCCGGCCATGCGACAGACTGGCAGCAGGAGTGGAATCTCAAGTACGGCTGGAACCGGCCCGGCGACGATCCCGTTGTCCTCGACTCTTCCTACACCATCATCCGCAAGGTCGAGATTCACGATGTCTACGATCTCGACCGCTGGTGGTGGAAGGCCACCGACGGCATTCGCGAAACCACCTGGCCCGGCGTCTACAACCGCTCGCGCCTCATCGGCCGCGACGACTACTTCGAGCTGCCTGACTGGGACTGCTATTCGCTTTCCGGCAAGCAGGTCACGTTCTACATGCCTGACGAGCCCTGGAATCATCTCGAGATCGAAGGCGGCGCGTGGGGCAACTGGTCGCTGCTCACGCACGACATGGAGAAAGCCGCTGACCAGGAGCGCACGCTCTTCGATCGTCCCAAGGGCCAGGAGGTCACCTATCACCAGCTCGACACGCCCGTCACCGGCGGCAAGCTGCGCTTCACCAACGCCGAGCAGGAGCAGCCCATCGGCGAGCTCTCCGCCTATTATGTGCATCCCGGCATGGAGCCAACTGGCGTCGACACGCTGCGTTACAGGCTCACCGCCGGCATCACACCCGACGACAATCCCTCGACGGTCCCGCTGGTCAAATACATTACAGGCCGTTTCCCGCCCGACGAGCGCATGACCATGATGGCCATGCCCGCAGGCGCGCCGGGCACCAAGCGCAACGCCGCGCAATCCGGCCTGCCCATCGTCCACATCCTCATCCCTGCAGACTTCCGCTCGCAGATGGTAGCCGAGGACTACGGCGCAACCTACGGCTGGGAAAACATGGACAGCGGCCTTGACGGCATCGCGCTCGATCTGCCCGCGCTCCACGTCAAGCCCAATGCCGACGGCGTCATTCCCCTCAACATTCAGATCAAAGACCCGCTCTGGCCCATGCGCAACATGTTCTACTTCACCTTCGCCGTCAAGCCCGGCGCGCCGCACACTCTCTGGCTCGACACCCGCGACCGCATCCTGCCCAACGGCCGCAGCCTCTATATCACCATCGCCGCGCAGAGCGCGGACTTCGGCCCCGCGGCACTCGAAGGTGCCGCGCTGCGCCTCATCTTCAAGCCCTACAAAGACGCGCTCAAAGAACACATCGCTGACCGGCTCACGCAAGTGCGCGACGAGTACGCCAATCTCGTCGAAGAATTGGTCAGCTCGCGCCGGCTCAATCTCTTCAACCGCTTCGACGCAGACATCACTGACCTGCTTCGCGTCGATCCGCAGAATGAGCTCGCGCGCGATTACTGGCACGAGATGAACCGCGAGCAGACGCGTCCGCCGTTTATTCTTCCACAGGCGCCCGCCGGCATTCCGCAATGGGCATTTCTCCAGGTGCAGGACCTGGGCGCGCTCAAGAGCCTTATCAACTGGTACATTGACAACCGCCAGATCTCCAACGGCGAATTCGGCGGCGGACTTTCCGACGACTCGGACTTCAGCGAGTGGTTTCCCGGTCTCGCCCTGATGGGCTCCACGCCCGACAAGATCAAGGCGTCACTATGGCGCGAGATGGACACCATGTATGCGCAGCACATGTTCACCAACGGCCTGGCCACCATCCAGACCGATGAGCTGCACAGCTATGAAGACGGCATCAATGTCCTCGGCGAAAACATGCTGCTCGACTTCGGCAGCCCCAGGCAGATCGAGCGCGCCATGGTCACCGCCAAGCGCCTCGAATGGCTCACCGGCATCAACGCGGCCGGCCATCGCCACGTACGCTCGTCTTACTTCAACGGTGCCAAGATGGCCGAAGGCGGCGTGTGGGGATGGTCGAAGGAAGCTTCGTACATGGTCTTCCACCCCGCGCTCTCGCTGGTGCTTTTCAACGGCTCGCCTGAGACGCGCAAGATGATCCTCGAGCTTGCCGACGGCTTCCTCGCGCACTACAAACCCGGCCCCGACGGCCGCTACACGCTGCACACCGAAGTGAACTTCAAAACCGACGAAGACAAGCCCACCGGCATGCGTCCCTGGTTTATCCTCTGGGCCGCCTATCGCTGGACCGGCGATCCCAAGTACGTGAAGCCTTTCCTCGACGCGCCGCTTAAATCATTGCAACTCGTCAACTCCGACATGCTCGACATGCTCAACCTGCGCAAGTCCGAAACCGATCCCATCATCGCCGCGGCCAGCAAGCCCAATCAGCCCAACGAAACCCTCTGGCAACTCGCCTGGCAGGCCACCGGCGACACATCGTATCTCGACAAAGTCTACGCCTCGCAGCTTCAGACCGCGCACGAGCGCGAGTTCATCAACCGCCAGGGCAGCCTCTGGATCGACCGCATCTACTTCAACAACGGCGAGCTGCAGCGCTCACGCCTGGGCGGCATCGCGCTCATGCGCAACTACTGCTATCCCGGCAACGCCGTAAGCTGGCGCTTCAACGCTCCCGCCAACGATCAAAGCGTGGCCATTCTCATCCCTGAAGCCACGCCAGATCATGTCAGGATCATCGCCTACAACCTCGATCCCGTCCCCGTCACTGCGCAGATGACCGGCTGGGAGATTGACCCCGGCCAATGGACCATGACCCAGGGCACGCAGAAGAGCATCGGCGACGCGCAGCCTGCGCAAAACGGAACGGAATTTGCCGCGCCCATCGAAAACGCCACCACGCGCACCGTCCCCTTCGAGCGCAGCAAGAGCATTGAAGTCACCTTCCCGCCGCGCACCACCACGGTTATCGAGCTCAGGCTCGCCAGCAAAGGCGTGCCCTACTGGTCCCGCCCCGACCTCGGCATCGACCCGGAAGACGTAAAAGTAGACGGCCAAATGATGACCGTCACCGTCCACAGCGTAGGCGCCATCGACGCTCCTGCATCGAAGGTTGTCGTGCGCGATCCAAACGGCAAAGCCATCGCTACCGCCGACATTCCCACCCTCAAGGCCCCAACGGATTTAGTTCCCAAGACCGCGCAGGTCGCGCTTACCCTCCCCGCCAACACAAATTTGAAAGGAGCAACCGTAACCGTGGAATGTGGCGGCACAACACCAGAGATCACGCAGATGAACAACAGCGTGACGCTCTAAGAGCAGCTTTTGGCTGCTAGCTCCTAGCGTCCTGTCTCTGAAGTTCATGACATAAATACCGATGTCATCTGAGAGAGGGCCGCCGCGGTCCGCCGCGGCGGAGAGTCGAAGGTCACAGATCCGGCGTGGCGGGACCTGCGGTTCGGGACTTCGACTTATGCTACGAACTTCTGATTCACCACACTAGAAGCTGCCTTTTCAGTCCCGCTTCCGCCGCTGGTGCGTCGAGGGAATATTCATATCCTCGCGGTACTTGGCCACGGTGCGCCGTGTGAGTTGAATCCCCTGCGCCTGCAGCATGGCGGCGAGCTGGTCGTCGGTGAGCGGCTTGCGCGGGTCTTCGTCTTCAATGAGCTTGCGGACCTTGCGCTTCAGCACCAGCAGCGGCGTATCCGCGCCTTCCGGGCCGTTGGCGCTTTCTGAGAAGAAGAAGCGCAGCTCCAGCACGCCCTGCGGCGTGTGCGCATACTTGTTGGCCACCGCGCGGCTCACCGTGGAAGGGTGCACGCCGATCTCCTCGGCCACTTCCTTGATCATCATCGGCCGCAGCGCTTCCAGGCCGTGCTCCAGAAAATCCTGTTGCCGGCGCACGATCACCTCGCACACGCGCACGATGGTGCTTTTGCGCTGCGCGATGTTGCGCATCAGTTGCAGCGCCGAGCGGAACCGCTCCTTGACGTAATCCTTCACCTCCTTGTCCGTGGTGTCGGAGACGAGCATGCGTCGGTAGCGCTGGCTCAGCCGCAAGCTGGGCAGATCTTCCTCGTTCATCGAGACCGTCCACTCGCCACCGCGCTTTACAAACACCACATCCGGCTCGATCAGCCGCGTCTGCTCGCGGTTATACATCCGGCCGGGCCGCGGATCCAGCGTGCGGATAAACTCCACGCCCGCCTGCGTCTCTTCCGCGGTGGCCTGCAGCGCGCGGGCCAGGTCTTTCAGGTCGCGCTTCTGCAGCAGATGCAGGTGGCGGTCCACGATCAGCGCTGCAACTTCCATGCTGCGCCGCCTCATATCCAACTGCACCTCGGCTTCGCCCTTGAAGCTCCGGTGCGGGTCCTGCCGCGCCTCGTCCGCGTCGTCCGCGGACCGCCGGGCATACAATTGGCCGAACTCCTGCTGCTGCGCCGCAATCTGCAAAAGCAGGCACTCGCGCAGGTCGCGCGCCCCCACGCCCGCCGGATCGAAATGCTGCACCAGGTCAATCGCCTTGCGGATCAGCTCCAGTGCCGCGTCGCCGTGGGTTGGATGCCCGTTCTGCCGGATCAGCGCCGGAGCAAACTGCGCAAACGACGCGGCCAGCTCTTCGTCACCCGCCGTCAGGTATCCGTCCTGATCGAGGTTGCCGACGACGAACTCGGCCGCCTCGTACACGTCCTGGTCCAGGCTCAAAGCTCCCAACTGCCACGCCAGGTGATCGGACAGAGTTGTAGGCTGGGAGAGAAAGTTTTCAAACGAGGGCTTCTCGCTCTCTTCATACTCAGGCTGCGTGCGATAGCCGGGGTCAAGATACTCCTGGAAGTACGATCCAAAGTCGATCTCGTTGAATACATCCTTGGGAGCGGACGCCGCCTCTTCAGCGCTGCGTTCCATGCGTTCTTCGCGGCCCGCGACCTCATCCAGCATCGGAACCGATTCGTCAATCTCCTCCAGGACGGGATTTTCCACCATCTCGGCATCGATCATCTCCTTCAGCTCAAGCTTGTTTAAGGCAAGAACACTCACCATCTGCATCAACCCAGGCGTCAATACCTGGCGTTGCGCCACTTTGAGGTTCAGTTTTGGCTGCAGCAGAGCCATAAATGGAACTCGTTCCCCGTTTGGACCTGTTCTGAGTGTAATTGCGTGAGAAAAGCTTAAAGCGAAAAATGCTTCGCTTCCAATCACTCGTTTCGGTCATGCGTCCTGGTTTGGGCAATCGTCCATTTGGGAATATCTGCCTCGTTTTCCATTGGATGCCCTTCGCCTGCGCTGGTTTGCTCCGCGTCACGCACCGGCTCTCATCCCAGTGAAAAACCCTCGCCCAGATAGACGCGTCGCACCTCCACATCGTTGCCCAGTTCGTGCGGCGTTCCCTGGCGAAAGATCTTGCCCTCCGCAATAATGTACGCCCGGTCGGTTACGCTCAGCGTCTCGCGCACATTATGGTCCGTAATCAGAACCCCGATCCCGCCTGCCTTCAGGTCGAAGATGATCTTCTGCAGCTCCAGCACCGCAATCGGATCGATCCCGCTGAAAGGCTCGTCGAGCAGGATGAAATTCGGCTGGATGCACAGCGCCCTGGCAATCTCCACCCGCCGCCGTTCGCCGCCTGAGAGCGCGTAGCCGCGCGTGGTGCGGATGTGCCCAAGATTCAACTGGTGAATCAGCCGGTCGGCGCGCGTCCGCCGCTCGCGGTTGTTCAGCGGCTGCGCCTCCAGCACGGCCAGGATATTCTCTTCCACCGTCAGCTTGCGAAACACCGACGGCTCCTGCGGCAGGTAGCTGATGCCGAAGTTGCGCGCGCGCAGATACATGGGCACGCGCGTAATCTCGGTCTCGTCCACCGTCACCCGGCCGGTCTCCGGCGCCACCAGCCCCACAATCATGTAAAAGCTCGTCGTTTTGCCGGCGCCGTTCGGTCCCAGCAGCCCCACCACCTCGCCGCGGGAGATCTTCAGGTTCACGCTGCGGACAACCTGCCGTCCCTTGTAGCTCTTGCCGATTCCCTCGGCTGCAAGTGTCTCCATGAAAGTCTTTGACCCGCTTCTGCCTTACCTCGGCGCGGTCGTTACCGTCTGCGTCTCTTCGGGGCCGCCTTCGATACTGACGCTATCATCGTGGCTATGGAAAATCAAAGCCTGGCCGGTTACCGTTCCATGCTCGGGATCGGTCAGCCTGGGCGGCACTGCCGGCGTGCCGGTCAGCACGTAGCTGCCGTCGGCTTCGCTATACACCAGCCGCTCGCCCGTTCCGCGCCGGCCCTGCGAGCTCACCACCACGTGGCCGGTCGCCGTCAGCCGTTCCACCTGCGCCTGTCCGCCGGCCGGCGACAGCTCCAGCTCCACATCGTTCGATACCGTCGTTCCCGTGCCCGTCTCCGCCGTCACCGCGCCCAGCACACCGCCGTGCATCACCGCCTTGCGCTCCGCATCCGAGTACCACAGGCCGCCTCCGCGCACGCGAATCACCGACGGCCCGCTCGCCGCGGCGAGCGCGGCGCCCGGCGTCCTGCCTGCGCTCACCAGCACCGCGCGCACCGGATTCGCGCGGTCCGTAGTCTGCGCATTGAGCGTCTGCTTGCCACGGTCAATCTCGATCCTCGGCGCAGCCACGGAGTTCGCCTGCTGCCACAGCCGCGCGTTCCCGGTAAAGACAGCCTCGCCGGTCGCGTTCGTCGCGGCGAGCAGCTCCGCCGCGTCGGCCACCACATGCACCGGGCCCTGCCCGCCCAGCGTCATCCCGGCCTGGCGCGCACCCGCCTGCCCACCGGCATTCATCCACGTGGCCTTCACGTCGCCATGCGCCGAGGCGTCGCCCGACTCCTGCGCAACATCGATCTTCACCGCCGTCAGTTCCAGCCCTCCATCCGTCACTCGCGGGCTGCCGGTCAGATGCAGATCGCCGCGGCGATCCGCGGCGATCCCCGCACCTTCATACACCGCGTGCGCGGCCGTCGCGCGCATCTCCGGCGACGGCTGCGCGCCCGGCCTGGGCGCCGGCTGCTCCACCAGCGTCACATGCCCGTCCAGGGTCGCCCACTGCACCGCGGCGGCCTCCGCGCCCGATTTCTCTCCCGCGTCGGCCTGCGTAAAGTGTGCCTCTACCCGGTCGCCGGTCGCCGTCTCGTGTGTCCCCGTGGCCAACGTCTGCTCCATGCTGGCATGTCCCACGCCGGTCATCGCCGTCAGCGTGGAACCAGGTCCGAATGTGCCCGTCACTGCGTCGGCCGTGAGCTTGGAGCGCGACGGATTTTCATCGCCGCGCCGGTCTGTCGCCGCAATCGTCACTCCGCCCTCGCCGCGCATCGAGGCCGGCTCAACCTGATCGCCGCGGCGATCCGTGGCGGTCCCCGTCCGCCGCGTCGGACGAAACTCCACCTCGGCCGACTGCGAGCGCCATGTCCGGCTCATCCGCACCGGCGCCATCCGTCCCTTCACCGTGGTCTGCCCTGTCTCTTCGCTGGCTAGCTCCACGCCCTGGTCCATCTGCATAGCCTGCAGCTCGCCGGCAGGCGTAAATTCAAGCTCCACCATCGGCGACGTGCCATGCACTACACGTCCGCCGCTCGTCGAGTCCATGGTGACGCCGCCTTCCAGCTTTCCATGACGCGGCTCGTTGTGCTCGTCGAAGTCCAGCGTGCCGCGCGGCGCCTCGATATGCCCGCCGGTGGCCGTCGCCAGCGTGAATCCGCCCATCGCGTACAACTGCTGCGCCGTCCCATCCTCGCGGAACAGGATCTTGGCCATCGCTGCCGTCGCCTGCCCGCTCTGGTACTCCGCCGTCGCCGCGTTCAGGTCGCACACGTCGGAGTCGCGGTCGAAGTCTGCAAAGCTCGCGTGAATCACTACCGTACTGCGGCCGCGCCGCGTGATCAGATTCACCGCATGATCCAGCGAAAGGAACCCGCGCTGCGAGTCATAGGTTGCGCCCATCGAGCTGCCGCTGCCCTGCGCCATGGAGAAATCCACGCGCTGCGCGGTCGTAGCCACGCCCGTCTGCTGGTCGAAGGTGAGTCCGCTCGTCTTTACGTGGATTTCGCCGCTGGCCGCCGCCTCTGCCGTGCCCGCCCACGGATTCTTCTTTCCCAGGACGCCGGCAGCCGGCTGCGCCGCGGCCCTGGGCGCAACCGCCGGCGCCACGCCCGGCCGCATCAGCGTGATCTCCACCGGTCCCGCCGCCGTGGCCGTGCCGCTCTTCTGGTCGTATTCGAACTCGCTGCCGGCAATCCGGTCCACGCGGCTGCCGTCTGCGCCATATAGCTCGATCTGCACGTCGTGCAGCAGCGCGCGATTGTTCTTGAGCTGCACCACCTTCGACGCGTGAATCTTGAACAGCGTGTGTCCGCCGTGCGCCTGGGTATAGGTAACGCCGTTGGCCTCCTGCTCAATGTCAATGCCCAGCCGCTTGGGAATATCCTTCCGGCTGAACGGGCTGCGAAACCGGCCAATTACCAGAAACACGCCCAGCGCCACCACGAGCAGAACGCCCGCGGCCAGCACCAGCGTCCGCATCCGCTCAATGGTGAACCGCACGCGCTAATTCCTCACCGCAAAAGTGCGCAAAACAACAACGCTGTGATCCTGAGCGAAGTGCGATGCGCTTTTTGCATCGCACACAGTCGAAGGTCGAAGATCCGCCGTGGCGGGACCTGCGGTTGTTCTTTCCAAGCACGCCGCATGCGCCATCCTAATTCCCCATTCCCAGCCGCGCCGCCAGCCGCTGCGCCAGGCTCTCGCCCAGCTCGCTCCACAACAGCCGCGCCGTCGCGCCGGAGCCTTTCTCCACCGCCGCCGTCAGCTCCACAAGCTGGCGCACGTTTTCTTCCACGTGCCGCGCACCCACCGCATGCAGATTCGCGTCTTCTTCCAGAAACGGCGCGTCCGACCCGAAATCGATGCGGATATGCCCATCCTGCTCGTAAGCGCCCTCGTCAAACAGCGGGCCGTAGCCCGTTACCCGCACCAGCCGCGGCTCCCGAACCCACCTGTCATCGAACTCGGCGCCAGTCTCCAGCTCCCACAGGTTCCACCCGACCTGGAACTCGTATGCGTAATCGTCATGCAGCAGCTCCAGCGCCTCTTCTACAGCCCCGCGCGGCTCCGCGCCGCGCTCACCATGCCCATAAACACGCTGAAGCGCCGGCGACTCGCTCCAGTCAATCGGCCACACCGTCACCGCATAAACGCGCGCCTCGCCCCCATGCGCCGCAAATGCGCCCAGCACCGCCGTCAGCTTGTCCGCCAGCGCCGCCAGGCGCAGGTTCGGATACCACAAGCTCAGGTAAAGCGTGTCTGCCATCTCTCATCAATTTTAGACGCGCCACTCTCCCGCACGATGCTTCTGAATCACACGTCTGCGGTAGCACGAAAAGGGGCATCCCAGGTCTTCCGCCGTGGCGGAGAGACCTGGGGCACCCAAGTCTTGTGGATTGGATTACGAAACCACGAAGACACGGTACTAGCCGGGTGCCCCACCGCGTTTTTTACGGTTAAGGTGGGATAAAAATATCTACAGTCCTTTATAGCTTTTTATCTCTCCAGAATTGCGCGAAGCATGCCGTTGCACATATACACTCATCTCCATGAAAAAACCCACCGTCTTCGCCCTTGGTTTTCTCGCCATCCTCACCCTCGCGCCGCTCGCCGCCGCCGCGCAACAGGGCCAGCAGCAGTTCGCAGACCTCGGCTCCTGCAAGCTCGTCAGCGGCCAGCAGATCGACCACTGCCGCCTCGGCTACCGCACCTGGGGCGCGCTCAACGCCGCCCGCTCCAACGCCGTGCTCTTTCCCTCCTGGTTCTCCGGAACCAGTGCGCAGCTCGCTGCCTCCATCAAGCCGGATGGATTGGTCGATCCCACAAAATACTTCGTCATCGCCGTCGACGCGCTCGGCGACGGCGTCTCTTCGTCACCCTCTAACTCCGCCACGCAACACGGCCCCGACTTTCCCGCCTTCACCATCCAGGACATGGTCGACACTGAGCACCGTCTCGTCACCGAAACCCTCGGTCTCACCCACCTTCACGCCGTCCTGGGCATCTCGATGGGCGGCCAGCAGACCTTCGAGTGGATGGTCGACTATCCCGGCTTCATGGACGTGGCCATCCCCATCGTCGGCTCGCCGCACCCCGACAGCCGCGACCTGCTCCTCTACCACGCTGACGCGGATGCCGTGAAAGCTGACCCTGCCTGGCAACAGGGCCGCTACACGCAGCCCATCGTAGTGCCTGTCGCCGAGTTGATCTGGCAGCTTAACCTCACTTCGCCGGCCAACTACCTGCATACCCACTCCATTGATCAGTTCAACGCCGACTATGCTGCTGCGCACAGCAAAGGTATCCGCCCCTTCGACGCCAACGACTGGCTCGCACAGCTCGACGCCATCGACCATCTTGATGTAGCCCACGACGGATCGATGGAAGACGCCGCCAGGCGCGTCAAGGCCCGCGTGCTCGTCGTCAACGCTGCGCAGGATCACATGGTGAGCCCGGAGCCCGCACTCAACTTCGCCAAACGGATCGGCGCAAAGACGATTGTGCTCGAAAGCGACTGCGGCCACCTCTCGCCCGGTTGCGAAGCCACAACCTTAGACCCTGCTGTCCGCTCCTTCCTCGACGGTAATTGAGTCAACACACGATAAGTAGTGCCGATCTCCAGTCGGCTGTCCTGGCGATATCCCCACCACCAGCAATACGCCACAAATTTTCGAGCGGGAACAAAAGCGGGCGCCCCGCCTTCGCCACGTTCTTTGTGGCTATAGCATTTTCAGAGTTGCTGTACTCTTTCATCGCGTTGTCATCCTGAGCGACCAAGTGTTTTCCCTCATGCAATGAGGGAAAGCGCGACGGAGTCGAAGGATCTGCGGTTGCTTTTCTGATCCGAGATGGAGTACGCCATCTGTGAAATTGCTCTAAGGTGGGATAAAAATATCTACAGCCTTTTATAGTTTTTAGAGCATTTTCGGTTCATATGTTGACAAGCCGGCATCGTGAAAGGTGGCTCTTTCTTAAGAAAGAACCACTCGATGGCATCAACAACTGGAAAGACTTGAACCGAAAACGCTGTAGAGCATTGCGGAATGCACGTAGACTTTTTGAGATACGGGAAAGGCAGCTTTTCCTTTAAAAAACCCACTCGGGTGCGTGCTTTCGGTCTACAGCAATTCCAAAAATACTATCGTTTTTTTATGAAGTAACCATCTCGCTGAAATCCGCGATCCCCGAGAATCCGCTCAACACATCGGCGATCAGCGCAAGGTTCGCTCCGCGCGCCGCCGCATCCGGATCGAGCACCATCACCTTGTCGAAGAACACATCCACCGCCGGCCGCAGCGTGGCAATCAGCGCCAGCGCTTCGCCATAGGCGCGTTGCCCGCGCAGCTCAGCCACGCGCGGAGCCAGCGCTGCCGCAGCGCTCGCCAACTGCTGCGCCTCGGCCGCCAGCATCACGCCCTCCGCTGACCCAACCGCGAATCCTTTCTCCTCAGCCTGCCGCAGAATATTCTTGATCCGCTTGAACGCCACCGAAATTGCGACAAAATCGTCCGAACCGCGCACTGCCGTCAGCGCCTCAGCCCGCGCCATCGCATCGCGCACGTCGTCTGCGCCCGCCGCCAGCACCGCATTCACCACGTCATACGCAAACCCGCGCACATCCTTGAGGTAGAAGTGCAGCCGCTCGCGCAGAAACGCAGCTACCTGCTGGTTCGCATCCTCAGCGCCAGGCGCCTTCAACATATCGCTTAGCGTAAGCGGTAGTTCGGACTCAGCGAGAATCTTCACAATTGCATTGGCCGCGCGCCGCAGCGCAAACGGGTCCTTTGACCCCGTCGGCGCATTGCCAATTCCGAACATCGCAACGATGGTCTGAATCCGATCGGCAAGGCCAAGAATCTGGCCTTCGACTGAAACCGGGATTTCGTCTTCCATCGATGCTGGGGTGTACTGCTCGTAGATCGCCAGCGCCACGCGCTCGCCGAGCCCCTGGGCACGCGCATAGAGCCCACCGATGATTCCCTGCAGCTCGGTAAACTCTTTCACCAGCTCGGTCGTAAGATCGGTCTTCGCAAGTTCCACGGCCTTGTACAGCGCAGCCGCGTCGAAAGAGTAGTCCGCGCTCTGCAACACTATCGCCAGGGCACTGGCCACTGCCAGGTTCTGTGCCGTCTTCCAGTGATAGCTGCCCAGTTCTTTCTGGAACGTCACCTGCTTCAGGCTCTCCACGCGCTCCACCAGCGGCGTCTTCTGATCGAAGTCCCAGAAGAACCGCGCATCCTTGAACCGCGCCCGCAGCACCCTCTGGTTGCCGTGCCGGATAATCGCCGCACTCTCCGCATCCGCCTGCGCGTTCAAGACAGCCAGAAAATACGGAGCCAGCTTGCCGTCCGCGCCCTCCATCGCAAAGTACTTCTGGTGGTCGCGCATCACCGTCACCAGCACCTCTTCGGGCAGCTCCAGGTACTCGGCCTCAAAGTTGCCAAGAATCACCGTGGGCCACTCCGTCAGGTGCACAACGGTCTCCACCAGTGGCTCATCCTCGCGCCAGCGCGCACCGGGCACCGTGCGCGTCGCCGCATCCAGCGCCTTGCGGATCGCGTGCCTGCGCTCGGCCACATCCACAACCACATGCGCCCCACGCAGCGCCTCTTTGTACTCGCTCGCCGCAGCAATCACAACCGGCGCTTCGCCATGCAACACGCGGTGCCCGCGGCTCGCATTGCCCGCCGCAATCCCCGCAATCTCCAGCGGTACAACTGACGAGTCGAGCAGCGCCACCACCCATCGCACCGGCCTTACAAACCGCTCCGGCTTGCCCGCGCGCCAGTACATGTTCTTGGCCCAGTAAAGCGCGAGCACTTCCTTGGGCAGCTCGGCAACTAAAATCTCTTGCGCCGCACGCCCAGCACGCTTCACCATCGCGCCCACGTACTCGCCCTTCAGCGTGGTCACCTTTTCGAGCGCTTCGACAGCGACTCCCGCCTTTTTTGCAAAGGCTTCGGCAGCCGCCGTCGGCGCGTCCTCCTTGAAGGCCACCTTCCACGACGGCCCGGTCATCTTCTCTTCGGTATCCGCCTGCCGCGCCAGCACGCCCTTGGCCAGCACAGCCAGCCGTCGTGGCGTCGAGTAGGTCGTCACCCTTATGCCCTCGGCCAAGAGCCGCTCGCGCGTAAGCAGCTCCGTCACGCGCCGGCCCAGCTCGGCCTCAGCTCCCGCAATCATCCGGGCCGGAACCTCTTCCAGCCCGATCTCCAGTAAAAAGTCAGACATAAACTCTTTCTCAAAGCTTCTAGCTACTAGCTCCCAGCTACATCATGCGGCCCGAAGCTGCATCCATCTTCGCCGCCAGAAAACTCAAAACTGAAATCATGATCACATTGCAGGCACGCACAAGCTAGCGGCTAGGAGCTAGCAGCTAGAAGCTGCTGTTGCGCATACACCTTGGCCACGCCCACCGCCAGCGCCCGAATCCTGCCAATCACGCCCACGCGCTCGGTCACGCTGATCGCCCCGCGCGCGTCCAGCAAGTTGAACAGGTGCGAGCACTTCAGCGCCAGCTCATACGTCGCTAGCAGCGGAAACCGTTTCTTCTCCTTCGTGCTCGCCTTCTCATCTGAAAGCAGGGCGTTCGCCTGCGCCAGCAGCGTCTGCGCTTCCTGCTCGTAGAGATTGAAGTGCGTCCACAGCTTGTCGATCTCCGCAAACTCGAAGTTGTACACCGAGAACTGCAATTCCTCTCCCCAGCGCACGTCGCCGTAGGTCACCGCCGCGCCTGTATCCGGATCGCGCGCCCACACGATGTCGTAGATCGAGTCCACATCCTGCAAGAAGGCTGCAATGCGCTCCATGCCATACGTCAGCTCTGCGCAGATGGGATCGAGATCCAGCCCGCCGCACTGCTGAAAGTAGGTGAACTGCGTAATTTCGAGGCCGTCCAGCATCACCTGCCAGCCCACGCCCCACGCGCCGCCTGCCGGCCACTCCCAGTTGTCTTCCTCGAACTTCAGGTCGTGCTTCTTCAGGTCGATCCCCATCGCCTCGAGCGATTCGAGATAGAGCTCCTGCACATTCACCGGCGGCGGCTTCAGGATCAACTGAAACTGCGTATGCTTGAACAGCCGATTGGGATTCTCGCCATAGCGCCCGTCGGCCGGCCGCCGCGAAGGCTGCGCATAGCCCACCTTGTAGGGTTTCGGCCCTAGCACGCGCAGAAAGGTCTCCGGCGCCATGGTGCCCGCGCCCACCTCCACGTCGTAGGGCTGCTGCAGAATGCACCCGCGCGCGGCCCAGAAGGCCTGCAGTCGGAACAGCAAATCCTGAAAGGTAAGAGCAGAAACCTTCAACGAAGGCACAGTTTGAGCAGCAGACACAGGCAAATCTCTCTTATCAGAACTGAAAACTCAATTTTATCAGCCGAGCACAGGAAGCGGCCCAGTTTTGCATGCACTGTTATTGCGCGGCGGATGATCAATCAAGCTCTTCACAATTTAACTATTCGGAAGTCGGCTGCATGTAGCGTGCGACTCAACCCACCTGCCTTGTCTACGATCCTTCCAAGCTTTAGCTTCTGGATCGAAGTCGCATAGTTCAACATGAACGATGTTCGTTTCAGTTCACACCGTACCTGCATAGCGAAGCTCGAGAACCAGTATCTTTCCTGTTGTGCTATCAACCGAAATCGGAGAATCGAGCTCTACAACAGCCGCCTGCTCTTCATTCTGTCCCGGGATGAATCGGACAACTTTGCCCTTGTACACTGAATGATCCTGAAGCCATCGAGGCGCCATGTCGTAGCCACCGGACAATTGCACTCGCTCTCCAACTGACAAAATCACTGTCTCACCCACCCAACCGTCCCAGCGCCTCCGCCGTCCGCAACTTCTTCTCCAGATGCCGCTCCAGCGCCTGCAGCGTAAACCGCCGCAAATCTTGCCCGCGCCGGCGCGGCCACCGCTCGCCCGCAAACGCGCTCGCCGGCGCGCGCAGCATCTTCTGCGCAAGCTGCCACGAGTCCGGTGAAAGCGTGCTCGCGCTCCCATTGCGATGCAGCGCACAGAACAATCCGTCCGTGAAGCCGCTGAAAAAGACCTCCGCTGCATGCAATAGCTCGCCGCACGCCATGCAATGCCCGATATCCGGCAGCAGCCCCATCAGCCGCGTCATCCACAGCGAAAAATACGTCAATGCCATCCATGGCTGGGCTGCTCCGGACTCAGCGGGCTCCGGCTCGACGGCCGTCGTCTGCTCCAGCACCGAGAGCAGCAACCGGAAGACCGTCTCCTGCGGATCGTGTTCCGGTAGACACTCGTCCAGTACCTCGGCATAAAAGCTCAGCACCGCCATCCGCGCCTGGTCCACCGGCCCCGAAAGCGGCGACCGTGCAATCTCCAACTGGTCCAGCCGCACCAGCTCAGCCCGAGGCCGCTCGGCAAACCACGCCCGCGCAACGGTCATCGGCTCCAGCGCCCCGCCAAACCGCCTGCGGCTCTTGAGCGCCGACTTGGCCACGCCCCTTATTCGCCCGTAGTCGCGGGTGAAAAAGCTCACAATCAGGTCCGCCTCGTGCACCGGCCAGGTGCGCAAAACCACCGCTTCTGAGCTGAGTACGGCCATCGCGACTACTATCTTCGCATTTGATTACGCCACGTAGAGCTGCAAGATAAAAAGGAATAGCGCTATAATGTAAGGAGAATGCCAGAAAGTAAGGAATGTCTCATCAGGAAAGGATATTTGGGATGTACAAGGCTAAGTTGACAGCGAAAGGCCAGATCACTCTGCCTGCTGAGGTCAGAAACGCCATGGGATTGAAACCTGGCGAAAAGGTAGCCTTTTTCGGGGAGCCAGGCGGCGAATTCACGATACGGCGGGTTGGTTCGATTCTGGAACTGGAGGGCAGTCTTGCTGGACTCGACTTGCCTAAGACCGACGAGGAGATGAACGAGCTGCTGCACCGGCGCGCCTTCGAACTGGACGCGGCAACGAAGAGCGGCGCGCAAAAAGTCTCCGACAGCGAGGCCGCGTGATCGGTCTCGATACAAACATCCTGCTTCGTTTCCTGCTCAAAGACGACCCGGTTCAGACGGCTCAGGCGCGCGTGCTGCTGCAATCGCTCACGCCGGAACAGCCAGGATGGATCGGTATCGCCACCATTCTTGAGATTGCGTGGGTGTTGTCCTGCACCAAAGCCATGCCCCGCGAGATCGTAGCCAAGGCAATCACCGATCTGCTTTCGCTCGATACGGTAATCGTAGAGAGCACCCGCGCCGTAGCCTGGGCCGCACAAAACTTCCGTTTCACCAAAGCCGACTTTGCCGACTGCCTGATCGCCGCTTCCGCGCGCACCGCCGGGTGCAGCAAGACCGTTACCTTCGATCGCATTGCGGCACGCGATGTGGGGATGGAATTTCTCGCGTAGATGCTTTCTCGCTGTGAGCCCCATCCCCTCTGCGTCGCGCAAACAAAAACACAAACGCGCATCCCGTCGGCGCAGGATGCGCGTTCATTTTCAAAGACCTTGAAGAAAAGAGAGACCGGCTTACCGCCCGTAGTGCTGTGCGTTCTTCTCGGCAAAGTGCGCCCACTTTTCCGGCAGGTCGTCCATCGCAAAGATGGCAGACACCGGGCAGGCCGGCACGCACGCGCCGCAGTCAATGCACTCAACCGGATCGATGAACAACTGATCCGCCTCGGCGTGGCCGTCTTCGTCCTTTTTCGGGTGGATGCAATCGACAGGGCACGCATCCACGCAGGCGGTGTCCTTCGTGCCGATACAGGGTTCTGCAATCACGTATGCCATCTTTTGTTTCTCCGCAAAGGTCTTACTTCACGACGCTGATACTAGCACACCACACCAGCGGTCCGGTTCAAATCCTGCGCAGCCGATTTTGCGATGCGGGAATCTTCGCCGTCAACCCTGTCGCGCCGCGCGCGCCTGGGCAAACTCCCGCGGCGTGGGAATCGGCGCCAAGCCGCGCCCGGCAAACATATCGTCGAAGAACCGCACCAGCTCATCGCCGATCAGCCCATTCGACGCCAGAATCTCCCTGCTCTCCAGCCGAAAGGGATTGCCCGCAAAGTCGGTCACACGCCCGCCGGCCTCCATCACCAGCAGGATTCCCGCCGCCGTGTCCCATGGGTTGAGATTGAACTCCCAGAAGGCGTCCATCCGCCCGCAGGCCACGTACGCCAGGTCCAGCGCGGCCGACCCCGCCCGCCGCACCCCATGCGAGCGCAGCGTGAACTCGTGATAGAAGTGGATGTTCGGGCTCGCATGGCGCTTGCGGCTCGGAAAGCCCGTCGCAATCAGCGCCTCGGCCAGCACCGGCGTGCGCGAAACGTGCATCCGCCGCCCGTTCAGCCAAGCGCCGCGCCCGCGCTCGGCGGTAAACAGCTCGTTGCGCGTGGGATCGTACACGACCGCCGCTACCAGCGTTCCATCCTCATCCGGTTTCGTACCTACAGGTCGACACTCCAGTCCCATCGACACGCAGAACTGCGGAAACCCGTGCGCAAAATTCGTCGTCCCATCCAGCGGATCGACGTACCACCGGTACTCGGCTTCCAGCCGCTCCCGCGTTCCCTCTTCGCCGTAGATGCCGTGCTCTGGAAACGCCTCGCCCAGCCGCGCGCGGATCAGCTTCTCCACCGTGCGGTCGGCCACCGTCACCAGATCCACGTCGCCCTTGTACTCGGTCTTCACGCCGGCGGCCAGAAACTCACGCAGCCGCGCACCGCCCTCGCGCGCAATCTCCGCAGCCCTGGGCACAAACACCAGGTCCCCTGTCTCCGCGCTCACGAAATCGCCTCCTGCCCCGCGTCGCCCGTGTAGCGCGGGTTGCGCCGTTTGCCCGCTTCGCTGATGGTGCGAATCTGGTTTTTATAAATGAAGAGATTCGGCTGTCCTTCCCGCGTCAGCCGCAGCATGGCGTCGTCAAAGTACTCGATCCAGCCGCGCACCGTCTCGCCATCGCGCAGCTTGATGGCGACAATTACCTGGCGGTCGCTCAGCGAGCGCAGGTAAAGCGCTTCCTGTCCAGTCTCCCCCGGCGGCGGCGTCTTGGAACGCCTGCGATTCGATAAAGGCGAAGTCATAATGTCATTTTAGATGCAGAATAGGACGAAGAGAGTCGCACCCATGCGCCATGCGCCGCAAGCCCACTCATGCGGGCGCTCGCGATGCGGCCGCAGCTCTCAATCTTCCTTCGCCGGCGCGTCGGAATAGTACCCGGTCTTATGCCGGATATTGAACGCATCCGGCGCAGCCCGCGGAATGGTCACCGTGAGCCGGTGAAAGATGTTGCCCGGCACCTGGTTGTGCGGATAGTAACCGATCAGGTATTGCGTGCGCAGGTCATCGCTCACCTGCGCAAAGGCCTTGTCCAGCCCGCCCTCGTCCACGTAGAAATATTTGCCGCCGGTCTGCTCGGCCAGTGTGATCATCGCGTGTTCCCCACCCGTGTCGCGCCCCGCGCTGGCCGCAATGGGCACGTCGATGATCGAGTAAATCATCACCTCGTTGCGCAGCGCCTCTTCGAGTGCCTGCGCGTAGGTCGTGTCCCTGGCCGTGTCGTCGCCGTCTGAAACCAATACCAGCACCTTGCGCCCCGGCTTCTTTCCCAGGCCGTCTGAACCGACATAGATGGCGTCATACAGCGCCGTCGCCCAGTCGCCGCGCAGCTCGTTCAGCGCGCGATCGATCTGCCCCTCCCGGTTCGTAAACCCGGTCAGCTCGTGCACGTCGGTGGCAAACTGCAGCACGCTCATCTGGTCCTGCGGACGCAGAATCGCGTGCACAAAACGCCGCGCCGCCTGCGCCTCTTCGCTCATGTCCTTGCGCACGCTGCCGCTGGTGTCGATGGCCAGCGTCAGGTCCAGCGGCATGTCCGCCTCGCGCTCGAACAGTGCAATCTCCTGTGGCCGGCCGTCCTCGAATACGGCGAAATCCTCGCGCTTGAGCCCGCCCACAAAGGCGCCATTGCGGTCCGTCACGTTGACAAAGATGCTCACCAGCTTCACGTCCACGTGGAACGTAGGCGTCTGCGCCAGTACAGCCACGGGTGCCAGCGCCAGAACCGCGCTGCCGAGCCAGCCCCTGCGCATCATTGCCCGCCTCCGCCGTCTACCGCAATCTCCGCTGGAAACGGCTCGCCCGCAGTCCACACCGTGCCGTTCGCAAACGTCTCCTTCTTCCAGATGGGCACCGTCTGCTTGAGCGTGTCGATCAGCCACCGGCACGCCTCGAACGCCGGCCCGCGATGTGCCGAAGCCGCCACGATCAGCACGCTCGTCTCGCCAATCTCCAGCCGCCCCAGCCGATGCACCATCGTCACCTGGCGCACGCCGAACCGCTCCCGCGCCTCGGATGCAAGCTGCCGCATCTGTTTCAGCGCCATCTCTTCATAAGCTTCGTAGTCCAGGTGCAGCGTGGCCCGTCCACGGGTGTTATTGCGCACGATGCCATCGAACACCACCACCGCGCCGTCCGCGCCGTGCTTGGCCGCAGCCACCAGCCGCTCGGCGTCAATCGGCTCCCGCGTAAGCGCAATCCGTACCGGCTCACCCATGCTCTCGTCCAAAGCGTCCGCCGGCCGCGCAGGACCGCCACCGGAGACGGGCGGCAGCAGACCCACCTCGTCGCCCTCGCGCAGCACCTGCGCCGCCGTGGCGTACTCCGCGTTCACGCTGACTGCAATGCCCGTCAAAGCGGTCGCTGGAACCCGCGCGCCCAGCCGCGTAAGTAGCTCAGCCACTGAAGCACCCTCGCGCAACTCCACCACCGCCGGCGCATTGCCCAGCCAGTCTTTTAAAACCCCGAACGGGATCACTCGTACCTGCATCGCTGGAGCAAGAATACCGCCTCACAGGTTAGACGCGGGACGCCTGGTTCCGGAAATACGTCCTGTCCGCCATGCGCCCGCAGCGCCAAAACGCCGATTTTGCCCTCCGTGCGTCTAAAGGCTGCAGATGATTCAACTCCGCCGTCGGAGCTCCGACCCCGTCCCGGCCAGTTACAATGCTGAGAGCGGGTCCCGGAGTGGTCCGGTGCGCCCAAAAACTTTTTCACAAGCTCTTTGCCA
>JASHPJ010000095.1 GCA_030038195.1 Acidobacteriaceae bacterium | reverse complement strand
GCGTAGGCAATGGCAGTAACGACATCCTGCACGCGGGCGGCGTCGATCGAGACATTGAAGGTGAAGAAGCGCGGATAGCCGGCAATTGCGTCGGCGCGGTCCTCTTCATCCATACCGGCGGGCATATAGGGTATCGGCATAACGGCCGGATCGCCGGGGCGCGACGCTTTGGCAGCGCCGGTTTGAAAGGCGTCAATCGCCAGAATCGGGCGGCCCTCGGCGCGCAGATGCTTGACCGTGGCGGAATCGAGTGCAGCCGCTGAGCCTGCCGGATCGACGACGATGGCCGGTGCGCCACGGCCGTCGATCCAGATGCCGGGGATGCGATCTCCGCGCGAGACGCGGCTGAGGACGATCGATCTGCCGTTGCGATCGGCCACGACATCGTCCGAGTCTGGGAGTTCGACGGCGAGGGTCTGGCGAAGGCGCTCGCGAACAAAGGCGCGGTCCTCGGTTTGCCGGTTCTGTACTTGTGCGCGGCTCTTCCACAGTTGGAAGACGCCGTCGAGGTCGAGCGCGCCGGCGGGCAGCCTGCGATTGGAGAGCACCTCCAACTCCTGGACCATGGGGATATCGATGTTGTGCTCGATGAGCTCGCGCGGATCGCTCAAGCCGGGATTGTGCTCGGCGAAAAACTGGTAGACAGCCTCGCGGCTCTGGCGGTTGAAGTTGTGCTCGGCGTGGAATTGGACAACCTCGACCTGGTCGGCTTTGCCGTAGAGCGCGTAGATGCGCTGGATCGCCGGGAACTCGTCTTTGGGAACGTTGTGCGTCCAGTCGCCCGTGGCGGAAACGAGGAGCATCGGCTTGGGCGCGAAGAGCGCGGCGATCTCAACGTTGCTTGTGTTCCGGCGCAGGCCGGGCGCGTTCTCGCACAGGTCGCCGCCCTGCATGATGGCTGAGACCATGTTGACGGGCGCGGCGAACCGGACGCGGTCATCGACGGCGGCGAGAAGAAATGTCTGCGTACCGCCGCCGGACGCGCCGGTGGCGCCGATGCGCGCTATGTCCACGTCAGGCAGCGAGGAGAGAAAGTCGAGCGCGCGGATCGAGTCCCAGAGCTGCAGGCCGAGCGGACCGAAGGACCAGAGGCGCATCGCGGAGCTGCCGAAGCGGTGCGGCACCTGGATGGTGTCGGTGTAGCCCACCATGTCATACGCGAAGACGACGTAGCCCTGGCGCGCAAGGCTGATGCCGAGCGCGGGACTGGAGTCGACTTGCTCGTTTTCAAGCCGGCCGTATTGCCAGTGGCCGTGCGGGTTGAGGATGGCGGGATGCTTGTCGCGGTTGTCAACGGGTCGATAGAGATTGCCGCCGAGATAGAAGCCGGGCAGGGTTTCGAGCAGAACTTTTTCGACCGTGTAGCCACGGCCTTCGTACTTGCCGAAGACCTGCGCGTGCAGCGGAGTCTTTTCAGGCATCGGCGAAAGGCCGGCGGCGACGAGGATCTGGTTGCGCAGAGTGGCTTTGCGCGCTTCCCATGCGGCGAGGCTGGAGAAGGTGGGCAGCGACATGGGGGTGTTGGTGGTGACGATGACGGTGTTGCGGGCGTCCTGCGTGGGGACAGTGGGGGATGCGGACTGCGCCGTGGTGGTTATGCAGAAGATGCTCAAGGCGAGTGTGAAGGAGATGCGCATGCGCGCGGAAGTCATCGTCATTTCTGGCTCGATGTTTGGCGGTGGATGAGTGGCGGCGTGGACGCCGCCACTCCGGCCGACCTGGAGGTCGGCGCCCCATTCAATCGGCGATCCCTTTATACACCTCGCGCCGACGCGGGCCATGCGCATTCGTTCATCAGGCTTGCTCGGGTGGGGCGGGAGCAATTTCGATCTCGACGGTTTGTGGACCCAGGTATGGGTGATGCGCGGTGAGCTGCACGTTGCCGGGCGTTTCGCCGGCGCGAATCCAGATGGCGCCGGCACCGCCTGCGAGCGCGAAGGGATTGTCGCCAATGAGCGTGGCGGGGCCGGTGAGCTCGAAGCGGATGGCGTCGCTGGCGAAGGGACGGACGGCGCCGTACTCGTCGGTGACGCGGAGGACGACGCGGGTGGTATCTGCGCCGTCGGCAAGGAGGCGAGTATCTTCGGGCACGGCGGTGAATTGGCTGTCGACGCCGCGGCCGGAGAGAGTGCGCGCAATGACCTGCCGGCCCGCGATGTATCCCTCGATGCGCAGATCGCCCCATGGATGGAGCGCGTGGCCGAGATCGACGGAGAACGGCGCGTACTTGAGATGCGCAAACTCTTCGCGGTCGGGATCGGCCTCGGCAACGAGCTGGTCTTGGATGTAGAACTTCAAGTGGTCGCAGTTGGAGCAGACCAGGGCGCGCGTGAAGCCGATGCTTTCGTCGCCGTGCGCCCAGTGAAAGGCAGGCTCGAGGACGACTTCTTCGCCGGGGTCGCATTGCGAGCGGTAGAATCCCGCAGCCGGCTTGGGCTGGCGCCAGATGTCGCTGACGCCGTGGTAGCAGATGCGGTCGCCGGAGCCGAAGTCGGCGTGGGTGTTGTAGTCGAAGGCGCACCAGCCGATGCCGCCGGCGTACTGGGCATCCGACGCGAGCTGGTTGTGGATGCGCGCGTGACGCAGCGTGTGCTCGCGCAGGCGCTCCACGTTGTCGATGGTCTTGGTGGGGAAGGTGTGGCCCACGAACTCGGTGTTGAGATAGAGCGGATGGTTCGGCGGTTTGAGCGGGAAGCCGAAGTCGTTCATCGTGAAGACATCTTCCAGCAGCTCGGAGCCCTGGAAGTTGCGGATGCCGCCGGTCTGGCGCGTGGGGTCGAGCTGGTGGGCGAGCGCGTTGGTGCGCGTGTAGAAGTCGTGGTTGTCACGCGACTCGTTGATGCGCACGCCCCACAGGATGATGGAGGGATGGTTCCAGTCACGGCGGATCATGCGGCCGACATTGTCCACGGCGATATCCTGCCAGGCCTGATCGCCGATGTGCTGCCAGCCGGGGATCTCTTCGAGGACGAGCAGGCCAAGCTCGTCGCAGGCGTCGAGAAAGTGGCGCGACTGCGGATAGTGCGACGTGCGCACGATGTTGCACTTGAGCTCGCGGCGCAGGATCCAGGCGTCGCGGCGCTGCACGCGGCCGGGCATGGCCTGACCCACCCAGGGGAAGGTCTGATGGCGGTCGAGGCCGCGCAGCTTGACGACTTCGCCGTTGAGCGAAAAGCCCTGCGGGGTGAACTTCGCTTCGCGGAAGCCGATGCGGCGCGACTGGTTGTCGAGGAGCTCCGGGCCACGCAGCAGGCGGACCTCGACGCGGTAGAGCCTGGACGTTTTCAAGCTCCACAACTCAATCGGGCCGAGGTGGGCGAGGTGGAGCGTCTGCGCGGTGGCTCCGCTGGTGAGGCTTACTGGCTGCGCTGTCCTGGCGATTGGCCGGTCGCCGTCGAAGAGCGCGGCTTCGAGCGTGAGCGCGCCGCCGGACGCGTCGCTTTGCTCGATGAAACATTGCACGTCGAGCGAGGGATTGCCGCTGAGCACGTCTTTGGGCTGGGCGAAGACGTTTTCGATGAACGTGGGCGAGACGAGGCGCAGCGCGACTTCGCGATAGATGCCGCCGAAGGTGAGGTAGTCGATCTGGTAGCCGAAGGGTGGAATGTCGGCGCGCTCGGTGGAGTCGACTTCAACGGCGAGCAGGTTTTCGCCAGCCCAGTCGAGGTGCGGCGTGAGCTCGAACGAGAAGGGCGTGTAGCCGCCCTTGTACTCGCCCAGGCGCGTGCCGTTGAGGAATACGGTGGAGGCGGTCATGACGCCTTCAAAGTCGACGAAGACGCGACGGCCACGGGCGGATGCGGGCAGGCGAAAGCGGCGGCGATAGATGGAGACGAACTGGTAGGACTTCTCGTCGAAGCTGTGCCAGGGCAGGCGGATGTTGGTGTGCGGCACAGTGACGCGGTCGAAGCCGCTGTCGTCAAAGTCGGGCTGGTGCGCGGCGGGCGTGGACTGCGGACTATAGCGCCAGCGGCGGTTGATGGGCAGCACGATGCGGCCGGATGCGGCATCTTCCGCGGCGTGCGCGGCGAGGCCCGGCGCAACGGCGGCGCTGGCGATGAGGGTTCCGGTGGTTTTGATGAAGTTGCGGCGGTCCATATCTCTCCCTGGGCGAAGATGCACGCCCGATAAAGCGGAAATTTTGGTTGTAGTAGTTCTCCAATGGGCGTAGAGCGAAGCCGCGGCTCTCAAGTGGCTCTTTCCTTAAGAAAGAGCCACCTGGCGTATCCGTTCCAACTGCACGCGCATTGGAGAACTGCTCTGATGCATGGGGCGCAATTTGCGAGCCATGGACATTGTATGCGTTTTCAGCGGCCTGCGGCCTGGAGATTCGGCAGAGGATGTTCTGTGGTGGTGTGCTGTATGTTTCTGCGCAAATTGCTCGAAGTTTCGCGCCACCCCTACGGAGCTTGGTTATTCTTTAAGGACGCCAGGCTCCCAGGGTTTCACCCTGGGCTATTTTCGCTGGCTCCCTGCGGGAGCGGTTTTGTTGCAACTCTCTGGAGCGTGGTGTGCGGCATGTCTTTCGCGCGGGCCGAGGGAAAGATTGGGTTTGATTATGCGTGATTTAAACGATGCATCCTGCAGGAACTGAAGCCCGGTTTGCTTGATGGTGGTTGACGCACAGGCTGAAACCCCTACCCTTCAAAAAGCACTGGATTCGGCAGGACTGAGGTCGTGCCCTGATACAAGGCCTTGCTCGTATTTTTCGTAGTCTCCAGGCTCTTTTATGCGAACTGACGCGCCGGCTTATGGGCAGGAGGGCGCTTGTGATTGCGATAAGCTGGTGCGGAGGGCTTGTGTGATGCGAAAGTGCGCGACGGGGCGCATGGCGTTTGTCTCGCTGCTGCTGGCGGCTGGATGGTGTGCGCTGGCGGCGCAGCAGGCGGGGTTCAATCCGGCGCTGCCGATTACGCACGTCGACCACGGAGCAAACTCTGCGTGGGCCGAGCAGCAGCACTACGTGGTGCTGGTTTCGCTCGACGGGTTTCGAT
Source organism: Acidobacteriaceae bacterium (assembly GCA_030038195.1). Taxonomy (GTDB): domain Bacteria; phylum Acidobacteriota; class Terriglobia; order Terriglobales; family Acidobacteriaceae; genus Telmatobacter. Next base: position 70,290 of record JASHPJ010000095.1, on the reverse strand, counting down.
GGGACTATGCCAGGCGCGACAATGCGGCGCATCTGCTGGCGCTGGGCAAAGCGGGCGCGTGGGCGCCGGAGGGGATGCTGCCGAGTTACCCCTCGCTGACGTTTCCCAATCATTACACGATGGTGACCGGCCTTTATCCCGAGCATCACGGGCTGGTGGCGAACCGGTTTTACGATCCGGCGCGGAAAGCGCACTACTCGATGTATGACGCCAAGGCCGTGGCCGACGGCTCGTGGTACGGCGGCACGCCGCTCTGGAGCCTGGCTGAAAGCCGCAGCATGCGCACGGCGGTTCTGCTGTGGCCGGGCTCTGAGGCAGAGATTGCGGGCTGGCGGCCCACCTGGTACGCGCACTTCGACGGCAAGACGCAGGCATCGGACGAGGCCGAGCAGGCGCGCATCGACGATACGATTGCGCTGCTGCACGAGCCGGCAGCGGAACGGCCGCACTTCATCGCGATTTACTATTCGGAGCCGGATCACGAGGGCCACGAGTATGGGCCGGATGCAAAAGAGACGCGCGCGGCTGTGCTGAAGGTGGATGCGCTGGTGGGCAAGCTGAAGACGGCGCTGGATAAGACGGGATTGCCGATTGATTTAGTTGTGGTGAGCGATCACGGCATGGCGAAGTCCGAGGGCGGATGGGTGACTCTCGATGCCTTCGCCGACCTGAAGGGATTCGAGACCGATGGGCCGCTTTTGTATGCGCAGACCGAGGAAGACCGCGTGCGCGTGTACAACCAGCTCAAGAAGGCTTCGTCTGAGTTTGTCGCGTACCGGCTCAAGAATGTTCCCGCCGGGTTGAACTATAACCAGAATCCGCGCGCGGGCGATCCGGTGGTGATGGCGACGGGTCCGTATGCGATTCGCGCGCATGCGACGGCGCTCGATGGGAACCGGCCGCCGAACGCGGGCATGCATGGCTTCGATCCACGGCTGGTGCCGGAGATGAAGGCCAGTTTCTTCGCCGCCGGACCCGATATAGTGGAAGGAAAAACTGTGGGGCCGTTTGAAAACGTGAACCTGTATCCATGGCTGGCGCACATGCTGGGGATGGTTGCGCCCAGGAGCGATGGCAGCCTGAACATCCTGGCGGGCACGCTGCGCGATGGCGGCGGCGAACCGGAAACAGAACCGGAAAAATAAGTAGTTCTCCAATGGGTGTAGAGCGAAACCATGGGTCTAAAGCGGCTCTTTCCTTAAGAAAGAGCCACCGCGCACATCCGTTCAAACTACACGTGAATTGGAGAACTGATCTAAGAGGAGCAGGAAAAAAGAATGAGCTTTGTTTTGGGGATTGACGGCGGAGGGACGAGGACCCGCGCGTCAATCGTGAGTGATGGCCGGGTGCTGGCTTTTGCAGAGAGTGGATCGATCAAGAGGCTGCGCGTGGGCGCGGAGATGGCGGAAGAGAATCTGCGTAACCTGCTTACGGACGTGTATGCGCAGGCGGGCGTGAAGAGTGTAAAGGCAGCCTGCTGCGGCGTGGCCAGCGCGGCCATGCCCGGGATTCCGGAGTGGATCGCGGCGGTGTTTCAGGATTTTGGCGTCGAGCGGTCCGAGGTGGTGGGCGATGAGGTAATCGCGCTCGATGCGGCGTTCAAGGGCGGGCCGGGGATTCTGCAGATTGCGGGAACAGGCTCGAACACCGTGGGACGTGCGCCGGACGGCGGCATGGAGAATGCCGGAGGATGGAGCTCGCGGCTGGGCGACGAGGGCTCAGGCTACTGGATCGGTCTGCACGCGGTGCGCCGTGCGCTGAACGCCTATGACCGCGAGGAGCCGACGCGCGTTCTGGAGGCGGTGGGCTGCGCCTGGGGCACGCCGACGATCGAGGAGCTGGTGAACCTGGGCGACAGCACGCCGGGACCGGACTTTGCCGCGCTGGCACCGGTGATCAGCGAGCTGGCCGAGGAAGGCGACCCGGTTGCCGTTGGTGTTTTGAAGCAGGCCGCGGCAGACCTGGTGGGCTTTGTGCTGCTGGTGCGCGACAAGCTGCACCGTAAGCATCACCTGACCGAAGAGGTTCCGGTGGCGTGGATTGGCAGCGTGATCGACAAGGCCTGGCATGTGCGCGAGAGTTTTACGGCAGGGATAAAGATCGCCGCGCCGGGGATCGTAGTGGGCGATACGGAAGTGGCGGGAATTGAAGGGGCCATCTGGCGGGCGCAGCGGCTGGCGGATGAGAAGGCTTAGCTCGTGCACAAAAACTTCTGTATGTTCGCTGTGGTTCCTGGTTTATAGGACATCCCTGAACCGCAGGTCCTTCGACTCATTTTGGCGCAAAACGCGCCAAAATTTGCTCAGGATGACAATTATTTTTTATGCAGGCTCACCGTTGTGGAATGAGGCAACGAGTTTGCCCTGTGCGTCCACCGCGACGAGGTTGGCGGGCTGGCCGGCTTGGAGCGAACCGGCCTGGTTCGCGAAGCCGGTCATGGCGGCGGGGTTCACGGTGAGCAGGCGCAGGGACTGCTCGAGCGGCGCGCCGGTAAACCGGGTGAAGTTGGCCAGCGCGCAATCGAGGGTGAGGACGCTGCCGGCCAGCACGCCGCGGGCCATGGCACGGCCATTGGCTACCTGCACGGCGAATCCACCCAGGCGATACTCGCCGTCGGGCATGCCAGCGGCGCTCATCGCGTCGGTGATGAGGATGCCCCGCTCGGAGCCCTTGGCGTGCCACCAGAGATCGACGATAGCCGGATCGGTGTGGATGCCGTCGCAGATCAGCTCAGCAAAAAGCGATTCGGTGGTGAGCACCGTGCCCAGGATGCCGGGTTCGTGGTGATCGAGCGCGCGCATGGCGTTGAAGGTGTGCGTGGCGCTGACGGCTCCGGCGGCGAGGGCGGCACGGGTCTCGGCGGCGGTGGCGTCAGAATGGCCTACCGAGACGCGGACGCCACGCGCGGTGGCGTGCGCGGCCAGCTCGATGGCGCCGGGCAGCTCGGGGGCGAGGGTCATGAGCCGCGCATGGCCGCCGGCGGCTTCATAAAGCTTGTCGAAGGTGGAGATGTCGGGGGCCAGCAAATGTTCTTTGGGCTGCACGCCACACTTGGCGTGAGAGAGAAACGGGCCTTCAAGGTGAATGCCGATAGGTTTCGTTGTCGGGCCGTTGGAGGGGATCGAGCCGGGGTGGTCGATGAGACTGGCTAGGCCGTCGAGCGCGCGCAGCGTCATGTCGAGCGGCGCGGTGACGGTGGTGGCCAGAAAGCTGCCTGTGCCGCGCGAGGCGAGAAAGCGGCCGATGGCTCCGAGCGCTTCCGGCGTGGCTTCCATCACGTCATGTCCGGCGGAGCCATGGATGTGCACGTCGAAGAACGCGGGGGCGAGCGTGGCGGCAGGGAAGTGATGCTCGCCGTCAGGCTCGCCGGAAGCGCGCGCGGCGATGGAGGCGATGTGGCCGTCGTCGATGGTGATTACCGGATTGTCGAGAAGGGTGGTGCCGTCCCAGAGCTTTGCGGCGGTGATGGTACGCATGGATTCATTATGGCAGGAGAGGCAGCGAGTCAACGGGTCGGCGAGTCAGCAAGTCAGCACGCGCTGCGCGCGAATTCGCAGGTTAGCAAGTTTGCAGATACTTTGGAGTGCGAAAGAGTCGATGCAATATTGATGGTTTTTATCGGTATTTGCGGAGGACTCCCAAAACGCGGCCCTGGATGGCTACCTGTGCGGCGGGGACGTAGATGGGCTCCATCTCCACATTGGCGGGCTGCAGGCGGACGACGTTGCCTTCGGTAAAGAAGCGCTTGAGCGTGGTCTCGGTGCCGTGGACGAGGGCGACGACAATCTCGCCCTGGCGCGCGGTCTTGGTGCGCTCCACCAGGACGTAATCGCCGTTGATGATGTGCTCGTCGCGCATGGAGTCACCGCGGACCTCGAGCGCGAAGACGTCGCGGTTGCCGACAACGTCGTGCAGCGAGATGCTCTCCGGCGTCTCCATCTGCTCCACGGGCAGGCCGGCGGCGATGCGGCCGGCGAGCGGCAGCTTCATGCTGGAGCGGGTGCGCGCGCCGGGCGGCAGAATGTCAATCGAGCGGCTGCGGTTGTGGACGCGGTCGAGCATGCCCTTCTTTTCGAGATTGGTGATGTGCTTGTGGACCGTGGCCAGGCTTTTGAGCCCCATGCCGCGCGCAATCTCTTCAAAAGACGGAGAGTAGCCGTTGCGGCCCACAAACCGCTCCAGGAAGTCGAGAATCTCTTTTTGCCGCCGGGTAATTGCCATGGGCGCATTATAGCGAACAAAAAGCGAACCGGCGCAAGAGAATTTTGCAACGGGACGTTACTTTTTGTGGACACGTTCCGGAAACAGCGAGTTCGCCTGCGCCATGCGCGAGTTCGCGAGTTAGCAGCGTTTGCCGTGTTAGTTAGAATCTGTGCATGGTGATTGAGACTTTTCCTGTTGGGCCGTTGCAGTGCAACTGCACCATTCTGGGGGATGAGCAAGCGGGCGAGGCCATTGTCATCGATCCGGGCGAGGAGATCGGGCGGATTCAGCGGCGGCTGGCGGAGCTGGGGCTGAAGGTGAAGCAGATCCTCATCACCCATGGGCATATCGACCACGTGGGCGGGGCGCTGAAGCTCAAGCGGCTGACTGGCGCGCCCATCCTGATGAACGAGAATGACCTGGCGCAGTTGCAGCTCATGGACAGGCAGGCTGCCTGGCTGGGCGTAGCCACGCCGGAGACGGCTGCGCCGGACGGAAGCCTGGCCGACGGGATGACCGTTGGACTGGCCGGGCAACCGGCGCAGGTGATCCATACGCCGGGGCACACGCAGGGGTCAATTTGCCTGCATTTCGCGGCCATGAAGCTGCTCCTTGCCGGTGACACGCTGTTTGCCGGGAGCATCGGGCGGACCGACCTGCCGGGCGGCAATGGCCGGCAGATTCTGGATTCGATTCACTCCCATCTGCTGGTACTGCCGGAGGAGACAAAGGTCATTCCGGGCCATGGGCCGCCGACAACCATTGGCGAGGAGCGGGAGGGAAATCCGTTTCTGACGATGCGGCGATAGAGTGACGGATTAACCAAAGAATAATATTAAAAATGAATAAGATAATAAAGATACTTCAAGTGGAACTTGATGCTAGGACTGAGTAATATTACTACCTTGATGCGTTTGTAGATAGTCAACCATTCCGGTTACTCCGGCGGCGAATTCCTGGCTGGGGGTAATCAGGCTCAGGATCAGCCAGCCGGATTCGGGCATGCCGAAGAAGTAGCCGGGATGAACCCAGACGCCGCGGTCGAGCAGCTCGCGGACGGTCTGCTCGTCGGGCTGGAGCGCCGGGATGCGCAGGACGGCGTACCAGCCGCCCTCTACCTTGAGCCGCTGCGCGGATGGTGCGTGCAGGAGCTGGCGGTCGAGCTCGGCCAGGTTGGTGGCGGTGCGTTCCCTGATCTGTTGCTGGATTTTGGACCGGCTTTCGAGCCAGGCGGGCCATGCGCACTGGACGGGCGCGTTCATGGAGAGGAAGGTGTCGGCGATGACTTCAAGGCGGGGCAGGCTCTCGCCTTGGCCGGGGCCGGCAGCGATTGCGATCCAGGCTGCCTTCATCTGCGGCAGGCCGGCGATCTTGCTGAGGCCGCTGACGACAAAGACCGGCGCGCCGCCGATACCGGCAGCGAAGGTCTGCGGCGCGGCACCGAGCGAGTAGTCGAGGAAGACCTCGTCGGCGATGAGCGCGAGCGAGTGGTCGCGGCAGAGCCGGGCCAGTTCTTCGGCCTCCCACGGCTTGGTGAAGTGGCCGGTGGGGTTATTGGGATGGACGAGGGCGATGGCGCGGGTTTGCGGGGTGACGGCGCGGCGGAGAGCCTCGGCATCGATCTGCCAGCCATGGTCGTAGATCATCGCGGATGGTCTTAACTTCACGTTATCCAGTCCCGCCAGGAAGTCGAAGAGTGGGTAGCCGGGCTGGAGGATGAGGATTTCGTCGCCGGGGTCGCAGAGCAGGCGGAAGAGGAAACTGTAGGCCTCGCTGGTGCTGGTGACGAGGACGATCTGCCCAGGGTCAAGCGCGGCGTTGTGGCTTGCATAGTAGGCGCAGACGGCTTGGCGGGCGGCGAGGCTGCCCATGGGCTGCGGATCGTAGTCGAGCGCGCGCGGATCGGTCAGGGCTTCGAGCAGGTTTGCAGGGTAGGCGAATCCGCAGCGGGTGGGGTTGGAGGCGATGAGATCGGCGATGGGCCGGCCAGCTTCGCGGCGCAGGCGGTGCGCGCAGGCGAGGGCGGTTTCTTCGGTGTTCCAGTGGGTGCGGCGTGAAAATCGCATGGGTTGGTTCCGGGCGTGCAACCTGCTGCAATCCGGTCGTGCACAATAAAAGTGGCGCTCCTACTCAACATACACGGGGCGAGGTACGATGGCGGTGTAAACACTGCCACTACAAGCCGGCGTGGATGCCGGCGCTACACAAAGACTGAGGGGTGGCTTTGGCTCTGCGCGCGGTGGTGTTTGACTATGGAATGGTGTTGACCGGTCCGCCGGACCCTGCGGCGTATGCCGCGCTGCAGCGGATTGCGGGGCTGAGCGCGGAGCGGCTGGACCGCTTCTACTGGGCCGACCGGCACGCCTACGACGAGGGCAAGCTGACCGGGATCGAGTTCTGGCGGAAGATCGCGCGCGATGCGGGTCTGAGCCTAGGCGACGATACGATTGCCGAGCTGAACCGGTGGGACGCGCGGATGTGGACTACGCAGAATCCGGCGATGGTGGCTTGGCAGGCGCGGCTCAAGGAGCGGGGCTTCAAGACGGCGATCCTCTCCAACATGGGCGATGCTGTGCATGAAAGCATCGAGCGCGCCTATGACTGGATTGCGCGGTTCGACGTGCGGGTGTGGAGCTATGAGCTGCGCGTGGCCAAGCCCGATCCGGCGATCTACGAGTATGTGCTGGCCAAGCTGGGCATGCGGCCGGAAGAGACGCTGTTCCTCGATGACAAGCCGGTGAATATCGAAACGGCGCATGCGCTGGGAATGAAAGGGCTGGTGTTTTCGAATGTGAAGCGATTGCGCGCGGATCTGATCGCTTCAGGATTCGATGCGGAGTTGCCGTTGCCGGAGTAATGGAGCAACAGCGCTTGTTGAAGTTGAATGGGCTGAGCGCATCTTCGATCCGGCCTCCCGAACCGCAGGTCCCCGCCACAGCGGGTCTTCGGCTTCGACTCATCCGTCCGCCGCAGCGGACGAACTCGCTCAGGATGACAAAGTTTTTTATCGCGATGGTCCGTGGCTTAATTTACGAGGCGGCCATGCCCAGGCCGACCAGGTTGGCAGCGGCGATGATGACCAGCACGCCGGCCCAGAGCAGGCGCACCGGGCGGCTGCCTACGCCTTTCCACTCGCCGAGCGCGAGGCCGACCAGGCCGCCGCAGAGGACGTAGATGCTCATGTGCAGCATCCAGTTCACGTAGAAGAGCCGCTGCGGAATGTTGGCCGCACCCCAAGCGTAGAAAAAGAACTGCAGATACCACATGATGCCGCCGCTGGCGGCGAGCAGCGAGTTTTTGACGAGCACCGGACGCGGCTGGCTCAAGTCGGCGCGCAGCGAGAGGTGCGGCAGCGCGGCCAGGCGGATGAAGCAGTAGGCCATGTTGATGACGGCGCCGCCGCCCATGATGATGACGTAGCTGGGCAGCGCGGCGTAGAGCGGGTTGACGTGCAGCTTGAGGGCTGCGTCGGCCATGGGACGGGCGGCGTCGATGGCGAACGACATGCCCGACGAAAAGATGCCGCAGAGAACGGCGAGCAGCAGGCCGAGCTTGACGTTGAACTCGCGCACCTCCGTGCCAAGCTGGATTTCTTTCTGATGGCCTGCGTAGGAGACGACGGCGACGCCGATGAGCGCCACCAGCACGCCGGCTATGGTGAGCAGTCCGCTGCGCGTGGTGAAGAGCATCCTGGCCTGGCCGTGCAGCAGGGGCGGAACGAGCGTGCCGACGACGAGCGTGACGCCGATGGCCACGCCGATGCCCAGCGACATGCCCAGGTGGCGCATGGTGAGCCCGTAGCTGACGTTGCCCACGCCCCACATGGCTCCGAAGAGCGCGACTTTGACCAGCAGTCCCGTGCCCACGGAGGCGTAAAAGGCGTGGAAGTCGGGCAGCAGAATGAGGCTGACGCCGATGGGCAGCAGAATCCAGGAGAAGAAGCCGGCGATGGCCCAGGTGGTTTCCCAGGACCACTTGTTGACCTTCTCAATGGGCGCATAGAACGAGGCGGCGCAGGCCGCTCCGACGATGTGCCATCCGATTCCTGCGAGGATTACCGGCATGTGTGGCTCCCGAGGACGAATTCAAAGCGTATCGGCTGGACGGACGTGCTGTACAGCCCCAATGAATTGGACGTTCTTATTGCAGTGTGACAGTGAAGGTGTAGCTGCCGGGGGCGAGTTCGAATCCCTGCTGGTTGTTTTTCGTTGTGGATGAGGCCAGCTTGCTGTCTGTGAGCGCGGCGCCATCGAGCTTGTACTTTGCAGCTTCATCGGCGCTGAGCGGGAGCCAGCTGGTGGTGTTGGCAGGCAAGGTGACACGCCATGTGGCCGCGCCGCCGGCGATCTTCCAGTCCGAATGAATCGGGCCGTAGGTGGAGTCGTAGTCGAAAGTGACGCTGCCCAGGCGCGGGTCGAAGGTGGGGTGGAGCACGATGGTGTGGAAGCCGGCGCCGTCGTGCGTGGTGTCTACGCCGGCGGCGTAGCGGTAGATCCAGTCGGCCACGGCGCCGTAGGCGTAGTGGTTGTAGGAGTTCATGCTGGGATCGTTGCGCATCTGGTCGCCGTTCCAGCGCTCCCACATGGTGGTTGCGCCGTGCGTGACCATGTAGCCCCAGGAGGGGTAGCGCGTGTTGAGCAGCAGCGTGTAGGCCAGCTTGGCGTAGCCGGCCTTGGTGAGCTCTTCCAGCAAGTAAGGTGTGCCCAGAAAGCCGGTGCCGAGCAGGTCGTGGTTGGCCTCGATCTTGTCGGCAAGATGCCTGGCCGCGGCGGCGCGCAGGTCTTCCGGCAGCAGGTTCATGTGCAGGGCTAGCACGTAGCCGGTCTGCGTGTCGCCGCCCGAGCTTTTGGCGTTGGGGTTGTTGATCTGGCCGAAGGGCGAGGGCGAGTTGTCCGCGCCGGCGATGAAGCCGTCAGGATGCACGAACTGCCTGTCGAACGCGTCGCGAATCTTGTCGAAGAGCCGCGCGTACTTTTCCGCGTCCGTGGCGCGGCCGGTGGCCAGCGCCATCTGGCGCATGAGCGTGACGTCGTAAGCCCAGTAGGCGGTGGCGATGAGCACGTAGTCGGTCTTACCTTCGGGTGAGAGCCAGTCGCCGAAGGGCGTACCGGATTCGTTGCGCCAGAGGCCATCGGGATTGGCGGCGTCGATGGCGTCAAGATACTTCTGCATTGCCTCCCAGTTCTGGTCGATGATGCGAGTGTCGCCGGTCTGCAGCCACGCGGTCCAGGGGATGACGACGCCGGCGTCGCTCCAGCCTGCGCCGGAGCCGGTGTTCGGCTGCCAGGTGCCGGGAGCGTAGATACCGTAATACGGCGTGCCGGCCTGCGTGCCGCGCATGTCCGCGGCGAACTTGCGCGAGAAGGCGGCCAGCGCCATGTTGTACGAGGCCGCGCGCCAGAAGACCTGCGCGTCGGCCATCCAGCCCAGGCGCTCGTCGCGCTGCGGGCAGTCGGTGGGCAGGCCGACGAAATTCGAGCGCTGGCCCCAGAGAATGTTGCTCCAGAGCTGGTTGATCAGGGCGCTGCCGGTATCCAGCCTGGCCGTGAAGGGCGCGGCGGTGTGAATCACGAGCACCTTCACGGCGTCTTTGCCGGGCGCGGTGGGCAGGCCGGTCAGCTCGGCGTAGCGGAAGCCGTGAAAGGTGAACTGCGGCGTGAAGGTTTCATCTCCACTGCCGTTGAGCGTGAAGGAATCGGTGGCCTTGGCGGTGCGCAGGTTTTCGGTGTAGAGCGTGCCGTCAGCGTTGAGCACCTCGGCAAAGCGCATGCGGATGGTGGTTCCGGCGGGGCCGTGGACGTGAATCTGCTCGACACCGCTCATGTTCTGGCCGAAGTCGTAGACCCACACGCCGGGCCTGGGCTGGGTGAGCGTTTTGGCGGAGCGCGCTCTCTCCACGCGGATAGGCTGGAAGCTCTGCGCCTCGATCATCACCGGTTGCGGGTCGATGATCGCGGCGGGTTTCCACGTGGATGCGTTGAAGCTGGCCGTGTCCCATCCCGGCTGCATGCGGCGCGCGTCCTGCGCTTCGCCGTCGTAAAGCTCGGCGTGGAGGATGTAGCTAGTGCCGGCCTGCCATGTCTGATCCGTATGGACCCATTCGACGGAGCCATCGGCATGCTCGATGCGCAACTGCGCGCGCAGCGCCGGCGGCGTGGCGCCGTAATTGTTGGGCTGCTGCAGCCATTCGAGCGGGGTGGAGTACCATCCGGGCGCGAGCAGCGCGGCGATGGCATTGGGACCTCGCGTAAGCTGATCGGTCACGTCGTAGGCCTGGTAGATGACGCGCTGGCGGTAGTCGGTCCAGCCGGGTGAGAGAACCTGGTCGCCCACGCGCTTGCCGTTGAGAAAGATTTCATAGGCGCCCAGCGCGGTGGCGTAGAGGCGCGCGGATTTGATGGGCGAGCTGATGGTGAATGCATGGCGCAGGGCCTTGACCGAGTCAGGAATCCAGGGATGGCCGAAGGCCGAGGAGCCGTCGCCGGGGCCGGGAAGCATGGCGTTCTTCCACGCGGTGTCGTCAAAGGACTTGTCTTGCCAGCCTGCGGGCGCGTGGATGGCGGTCTTCCAGTCGCGGTTGGTGGTGAAGCTGGCCCAGGTGCCGTCAGCGTATTGGACGACGAGCGCGGCGATCATGGGCGGCTGGTCGTCGGTCACCATGCCGTTGGGATTGACGACGTAATGCACGGACTCGATGGCCAGCGTGTTTGCACCGCTAGCGAGTTTTTGGGTCACGTCGGCGCGGACGAACTTCTTCCACGGGAGTTGCTGCCAGGGCGGCAGCGGTGCGGCAGCGAGCACCTGCGCGCCGTTCACCCAGGCGGAGACGGCGTCCTGCCCGGTGGCGTAGAGGGCCGCGAAACGCACCGGCTGCGTCAGCGTGATGGTGGTGCGGAAGGCGTAGTGCTGCTCGGTGCCGCGCTCCTCGGCGAGGGTCTTCGAGTCGGGGCTGGCGATCCATGCGGCGGGCGCATGACGCACGGCGGCTTCTTCCGGCGTCTCGTAGCCGATCCACTGGGCGTGCCATGCGTCCTGGGTAAGCAGGCCGGTCTCCCACCATGTGGTGGAGCTTGCAGCGTAAGGCTGTCCGGCGGCGCTCCAGAGCTTGACGCGCCAGTAGTAGCGGGTGCTGGCGGCGAGATCGGGTCCGACATAGCGGATGTTGATGGGCTCACTGGAGTCCACGCGTCCGCTGTCCCAGATGTCGGCCTTGTTCTGGCTGAGATTGGCAGCGCTCGAGGCGACCTGCACTTCGTATGCGGTCTGCTTTGCGCCGCGGACGAGGTCTTGCAACTGCCAGGAGAAGCTGGGAGCGGGATCGTCGATGCCGAGCGGGGTGGCTAGATTGTCGACGCGTAATGCAACCGGGCCGACAACGGAGCCGGCGGCGGGTGTTTGCGCCAGGAGCGGCAGTGCAGCAGTGCAGAAAAGGCAGCAGAGCAGGCTGCGGAGATGAAAGCAGTTCATGGTTGGCTCGCCTTTGGGAAGAAATATGTGCAACCACAGGTCAGGCCTGCGTGCGGCCGCGGCTTATTTCCTCAAATGAAAATATTTTCGAGGCGAAATAACGTTATGCAAGCGGCGGTGGGGTTGTCAATGGCGCTCAGTGCCGAAGCCAGCAAGCAATGTAGTCGCGGCGAATAACAGGGTGTCGCCCACATAGTTGAGACCCTCCACGGCGAGGTCGGTGTGGAGTTCCGTTCCAAGGATCGGGACGTAGAAGAACACGGTGAGCAGCACAAGAATGGTTCCGGAACCTGCGGCTGCGATCAGTATGGTACGGCGAATCAATAGCCCGATTCCCGCGAGGAGCAGGGTGATTCCGATGAAATACGCGATGAGCACCGGAGCTGGCATCCATGCGGGCGTAAGCTTTTCGAGAGGTACGCCGGGGACGTTGCGTGGAAACAGGAAGTGCTCGATTCCGTAGAAGACCATCACCGACGCGACGATTCCGCGGCCGATCACCATGAGCGCTTTGCCTGCGGAGCTTTCGCGCGGCCACACGCTGCCCGCCAGCACCATCGCTCCACTGGCGAACGCAAGCTCGCGCACAGTGAGCGTCCAGGAGATGCGGTCATGCGCATTCGCAGGCAGATTGGGCAGATCGATTGTGGTGACGATGATGAGGAACAGCAAGGCGAGCAGCGCTGCCGACCAGCGCACACACCGCCAGGCGATGAAGCTGATGGCCGCAGCCAGCAGAGCCGCACCAACCAGGTAGGTCCAGAACAGAGGCCCCAGCAACCAGCGCGGCACGAGAGACATGAGATCGCGCGCGGCAGTGAAGTGCTCCGCGGCAAAGATTGCGAGCGCAACGGCTTCAAAGACCGGGCCAAGCAACACAACCCTGGCTGTGCCGGAAGCTGCCCGGAACCGCGCCCGGACAAGAACGAGTCCCGCAGCCAGTGTGGCGATGCCCGCGCCCATCATCGCCCAGACCTCGACAGTCATGCCTGTCTCCTGCGATCGAGGATGCAAACAAAGACTCTTCCAAAGGAGCAACAGAATACCATGCAATCAGCGCGTTGCCCCGGACGGGCAGTGGGTCAGCTTGATTGTCTGCCAATATTATGATCGATTGGTTTCCTGTACGGGCTGAAGCCCGTACCCTTCAAACAGACCCGCTACCTCCAAACGAGCGTAATACTCATCCCACGGGCGACCGGTACACTCAGGGCATGGGACTTCGGCTTTGGGCGGCGACGACGAACCAGGGCAAGCTGCGGGATTTTCGCGTGGCGGCGCGCGCGTTTGCGGTGGAGATCGAGCCGCTTCCCGGCCTTGAGAGCATCGAAGCGCCGGAGGAAGACGGCGACACGTTTGCGGCGAACGCTGTGCTGAAGGCTGTCTACTATTCGCGCTTTGCGCCGGGTGCGCTGGTGCTGGCCGACGATTCGGGGCTGGAGGTGGATGCCTTGAACGGCGCGCCCGGCGTGCGCTCGGCGCGGTATGCGGCGGACTCGGGGCTGGTGGACTCGCCCGACGCCAACGACAACACCGACGTGTGGAACAACATGGTGCTGCTGCAGCGGCTGGCCCAGGCGCCGGCCGAGCGGCGGCCAGCGCGCTACCGCTGCGCGCTGGCCTGCGCGCGCGACGGCGAAGTTGTGCACACCGCCGAGGGCAGCGTGGAAGGCATGGTGCTGGATGCGCCGCGCGGCACGGGAGGGTTCGGGTACGATCCGCTGTTTTATCTGCCCGCGCTGGAGAAGACGATGGCCGAGATCGATCTCGACACCAAGCTCATGCTGAGCCATCGCGGACGCGCATTGGAAACGCTGCTCAGAAAGATGCAGGGCTGATCGGCCGGGTTTCCACGCATGCAAGCGCGCGTGTTCCTTTCAGGGAATTGCCCGGTTCGTCCGTTCACCACATGCAGGTACGCGCGGGCTGGCGTGCTTGACGATCAAACCGTGCGTTTCCAATAATGCTTGAGGATATTCCGCGCGAACCTCCGTCTCTCTATCCGAAACGCGAACCCACGGAAACCTGGCTCGCAGCCGTTCTCAGAGGAGCGTACATCTTCCATGGCAACAGCTCAACACTCTGCCGCGCCGGTTGTACATCGCGGCGTTCAGCCGCTCAGGGCCGGCCAGGGAACCAGCTTTCTCTGGCACAAGCTGCACTCGCTGCTCGGCGTCATTCCCATCGGCGCGTTTCTAATCGAGCATCTGCTCTCGAACTTCGAGGCATTGAAAGGCCCGGCGGCTTACGCGGCGCAGGTCAAGTTCCTCAACAGCCTGCCGCTGGTGCGCGTGCTGGAGTGGGTGTTCATCTTTCTGCCGCTGCTCTATCACGGCATCTACGGCGTCTACATCTGGATTCGCGGCAAGTCGAACATCGTGTATTACCCGTGGGCCGGCAACTGGATGTACGTGGCACAGCGCTACACGGGGCTGATCGCGTTTGCGTATATCGCCTATCACGTGGCCACGCAGCGCTTCCTGGGCGTGAACCTGCCGGAGAATCCGGGAGCTTCGTTCCACAAGGTGCAGGCGGAGCTGGCGCATCCGCTGATTCTTGCGGTTTACATCATCGCAATGATCGCTGTCTGTTGGCACTTTGCGTATGGCGTGTGGCTGTTCGCGGCCAAGTGGGGTATTACGCCGGGGGCAAAGGCGCGCCGGCGGTTCGGCTGGGTGTGCCTGGCTGGCGGTGTGGCGCTGTGCGTGATGGGCCTGGCCAGCATCTGGGCCTTCGTGGGTCCCAAGTACGCCAACGCGCCGGATACTGTGGCGCCGGTGAGCCGGTTGCAGGTGACGCCGGTGCGCGCGGCATTGGGTTCGATTCGATGGGGGTGAATGGCGATGCCTGTTGCTGAAGCGGTTGCGCCGCGTCTCGAATGGAAGACCTTTCAGGAGATCGTGCCGGAGTTTGCCACCGCGATGGCCAGCATTACGCACGCGCTCAGGAAGTCGGGCATTGAGCCGGGGCTGCGCGAGCTTATCAAGATTCGCGCTTCGCAGTTGAACGGCTGCGCATTCTGCATCCAGTTTCATTTGAACGACGCGCGCAAGCTGAATGTGCCGGCGGAAAAGCTCGATCTGCTGGCGGCGTGGCGCGAGGCGGGCGTGTTTTCGGCGCGCGAACGGGCGGCGCTGGAGTGGACCGAGCACGTGACGCTGCTGGCGCAGAAGCATATCGACGACGAAGCCTATGCGCGCGTGCAGGAGCATTTTTCGGAGCGGGATTTGACGCTCCTTACCGTGGCCATCAGCCAGATCAATGCCTGGAACCGGGTTGCGGCGCCGTTCCGTTTTACGCCGCCCGTTCCAGGGTCTGCGCAGTAAGTGAAAGGATTCGAGAAGAACATGGCAGGACCCAGGATCATCGTGGTGGGCGGAGGGCTCGCGGGGCTGGCCGCGGTCATTAAGATTGCCGAGGCGGGCGGGAACGTGGATCTGTTTTCGATCGTTCCGGTGAAGCGCTCGCACTCGGTGTGCGCACAGGGCGGCATTAACGCGGCCAAGAACCTGAAGGGCGAAGGCGACACCACCGCGCAGCACTTTGACGACACGATCTATGGTGGCGACTTTCTGGCCAACCAGACGCCGGTAAAGGCCATGTGCGAGATGGCGCCGGCGATCATCGATCTTCTGGATCGCATGGGCGTGCCCTTCAACCGCACGCCGGAGGGTCTGCTGGATTTTCGCCGCTTTGGCGGCACGCTCTATCACCGCACCGCCTTTGCCGGCGCAACCACGGGCCAGCAACTTTTGTACGCGCTTGACGAGCAGGCGCGGCGCTACGAGTCCGAGGGCAAGGTCAGAAAGTACGAGGGCTGGGAGTTCCTCTCCGCCATTCTCGACGAGAAGGGCGTAGCCCGCGGCATCACGGCGATGGACCTGCGCTCGATGGAGCTGCGCGCGTTTCCGGCGGACGCGATCATCCTGGCCACGGGCGGCATTGGCGCCATCTTCGGCAAGAGCACCAACTCCGTCGCGTGTACGGGCTCGGCGCAGTCGGCTCTCTACCAGCAGGGCGCGTACTACGCCAACGGCGAGTTCATCCAGGTGCATCCCACCTGCATTCCCGGCGAAGACAAGCTGCGGCTGATGTCGGAGTCGGCGCGCGGCGAGGGCGGACGCGTGTGGGTTCCGCGCACGGCGGGCGACAAGCGGCCGGTGAAGCAGATTCCCGAGTCGGAGCGGTTCTACTTCCTCGAGGAGTGGTATCCGAAGTACGGCAACCTGGTGCCGCGCGACGTGGCCACCCGCGCTATTCACAAGGTTGTGTACGAGCATGGGCTGGGTATCGACGGCCAGCCGATGGTCTATCTCGACGTGACGCACATTGACCACGAGACGCTGAACCGCAAGCTCGAAGGCATTCTGGAAATCTACGAGAAATTTGTGGGCGACGATCCGCGCGAAGTGCCGATGAAGATCTTTCCCGGCATGCACTACACCATGGGTGGCCTGTGGGTAGACTTCAACCTGATGACGAGCATCCCCGGCATCTTTGCGGCGGGCGAGTGCGAATATCAGCATCACGGCGCCAACCGGCTGGGGGCGAACTCGCTGGTCAGTTGCATGTTCGACGGTTTTAACGCCGGCCCCAACGCGATGCGCTATGCAAAGAGCGCGGCTGCGACGGAGGGTGACGGCGGCGCGGCGGCCGAGCTGCAGCGGCAGACGGAGATCAACAAAAAACTGCTGTCGTCGAGCGGGACCGAGAATCCCTTCAAGCTGTGGCGCGAGCTGGGGCATACCATGACCGAGCATGCGACGGTGATCCGCTACAACCAGGGATTGAAGCAGGCCGACGAGAAGATCGTGGAGCTGCTCGATCGCTATAAGAACGTGAACCTGAGCGACAAGAGCCAGTGGGCGAATACCAGCTTTGCCTTCACACGGCAGCTTTACAACATGCTGGAGCTTTCACGGACGGTGGTGCAGGGCGCGATTCTGCGCGACGAGTCACGCGGTGCGCACTACAAGCCGGATTTTCCGGACCGCAACGACGAAAAGTTCTTGAAGACCACCAAGGCGAGCTTTACCGGCGCGCCCGAGGGTCCGCGGTTCGAGTTTGAGGACGTGGATACGCAGTACATCAAGCCGCGGCCACGGCGATATGACGCAGCGAAGTGATGGCGGCAACACCGCTGTCGTCCTGAGCGAGTCTGAAAGGCGAGTCGAAGGATCTGCGGTTGCTTTTAGGCAGGCTGGGGTTTCAGCCCCGGCATAATGATGGCATCGACTGTCGAGGGGTTTTAGCCCTTGAGGGATTGAGAACAACATGGCAAGCAGGACCGTGCAACTCGAAATCAAGCGCCAGGCCAGCCCCGATGCACCCGCGGTGTGGGAGAAGTTTGAGCTGGAATGGCGGCCGGGCATGAACGTTATCTCCGCGATGATGGAGATTGCCGCCAATCCCGTCACCGCCGAAGGGCGTGAGACTACGCCGATCAGCTACGACTCGAATTGCCTGGAGGAGATCTGCGGGTCGTGCGCCATGCGCATCAACGGCAAGGCGCGCATGGCCTGCTCGGCGCTGATCGATAACCTCGAGCAGCCCATCAGGATCGAGCCGCTCTCCAAGTTTCCGCTGGTGCGCGACCTGCAGGTGGACCGCTCGGTGCTGTTCAAGAACCTGATGGCTGTGAAGGCCTGGGTGCCGGTGGACGGGACCTACGATCTGGGCTCGGGGCCGCGCGTGTTTCCGCAGCAGCAGGAGGTGAGCTATCCGCTCTCGAACTGCATCAGTTGCACCTGCTGCATGGAGGTCTGCCCGCAGTTCAACGAGGAGACTGGGTTCGTGGGCGCGGCGACCATCGCGCAGGTAAAGCTGTTCAACAACCACCCCACGGGCAAGGTGCTCAAGGAAGAGCGGCTGCGCGCACTGGCCGGCGACGGCGGCATCCAGGAGTGCGGCTTTGCGCAGAACTGCGTGGAGGTCTGCCCCAAGCAGATTCCACTCACCAACGCCATCAGCGATGTGGGACGCGACGTGCTGGTGCAGAAGGTGAAGGACTTTTTGCGGGGGTAAGAAGTTTGTGGGAGCGCGGCTGGTTGGAATCCGTGCTTTCCCAGGTCTGAAAATCCAGACCTGGGGCACCCATTTTCGTGCTGATCGAAAGAGGCGTATTTTCGATTCGCAGCTTTCCGCTTCTAATCGGGCGACGGCTTTTCGAGATGATCGAGAACGAGGATTTGAACCGGTCCTTTGCGCGCTGTGAGCTTCAGCCCGAGTTGATTTTTCAGTGCTTGCGTAAACGTCGGGCCGCCTGCATTTGTGTTGCTGCCCGGCCCTTCCGGTTCCAATAAGAACTGAAGATCGAGATCGTAATGGCCGGACAGTCCGGTATCGTCTATCCCTGTGTGAGGCGTTAAAGTGCCTCCCGCCATCGCAGCTCCGGATAAATAGTTCACAGCCTCGGCCATGGTGACATCGATCATACGCACGTGCCGCTGATCACCCATGTTCCACGCCACGACGCCGCAATAGCGCGGAGCATCCGTGTCTCGATCCGGAGCGGCTATCATGGGAGACCTGCTGGGGTTGTCAACGCATGATTCGCTGGTCGAATGAGGATAAAGCTGCGGACCGAGTTTGCCGGGCCGATCGAGAGTAAATGCGTATTCCTCGCGCATTTGAGTTTCCTGATGAATCGCCAGTTCGAAACGGTCTGCAAGCAATGCCTGTACCATGAGCCGCAACTGGTCGCGTGTAGGAGCGCCATTTGCACGCGCCTGGATGGTGTAAAACTGCATTTTGGCCCAGGCCGGCAATTTGTCATAGATGGCGCGTCCCTGATTTGAGTCTGCGATTTTGTACGCGAAGAGCAGATAAGCCATAAGCGGGGCGTTTGCAGAGAATAAATCGCTGGTTGGGGCGGTACCCTCCAATCCATTGAGAGCAACGTTTGTTGCGAAAGGCGTTCCCGGCTCGGCAGGCTTGACGGATGCGACCTCAAACTCCATCTTGCCGCCTGCGGCTGTTTGCCATTCAGGCACAGAAGCAGTTTGAGACTGGCCCATTGCAATTCGCATACCAACGCAGAACAAAAGGATGCGCACAATCGATATGATCGTTCTGCTCTTTTTCATGGCAACTGCTTAATGGGACGTTTTGAATCTTCTGTGGCTAGCCGAAGCCGAAGCCGGGTGCCCCAGGTCTTCCGCCGTGGCGGACCGCGGCGGATGAGACCTGGGAAAGCACCAATCGACTTAAAGCATCTTTGAATCCACGCTGGCCAGCGTCGTATCTGCCGCCGCGCGGCTCCAGCCGATGCGCAAGTCTTGCACGCTGTGCAGCGCGAAGGCTCCGTCCGCGTTGCGCGGCGCGGTGATGGCGAAGAAGTCGGCGCGCTCGACGTTGTCGAGATAGAATGCAGGCCGCGCGTCGGGCGTGGCGTTGGCCACTTCAACATGGCTCAGCTCCACGTTCTTCATATGGCGCAGGAAGAAGCCGGACGCGGGGATAATGCCGAAGCGTCCGGGCTCGGGATAGCTGTCTGCGATCTCGGGCACCTGAATTTTGGCGTCGTCGGCGCTGCCGTCGCCTGCGGTCTGCACGTAGATGTCGGCGAGCTTCACATCTTCAATCGCGTAGCCGGGAATGCCGGAGAGGATCGAGCCCTGGCGCCGCGGCGCGTTGTAGCAGGTGAGATTGCTGATGAGCACGCGGCGCAGCGTTCCCACCTTGGTGCTCTCCTTCGGGCCGCGCAGGCGCGCGCCCAGCCGCAGAAACAGCGGGCCGCAGCCAAGGTCGCGCATGGTGGTGTTGGTGATGGCAACATCTTCCAGCAGCGCGCCGTCGACGGACTCCAGCGCGTAGCCAAGGCAACCCTCGAAGACGCAGTTGGAGATGGCGATGCTGATGAATCCGCCGTTCGACTCGGTGCCGCACTTGATGCGCCCGGTTCCATAGGGCCGCTGATCCGGAGGGAACTTCTTGAACGTGCCGTCGAGCACGGTGCCGAGCTGGTAGCAGCCGGTGACCCAGCAGCTATCGATGGTGAGGTTGCGCGTGGGCCGCGCGTAGCCGAGCGCGTAGCTCGACTTGGGGCAGATGCCGTCGTCCCAGGGCGAGTTGACGGTGCAGTTGGAGACGCGCACGTTCTGGCAGCAGTCGATGTCCATGCCGTCGCGGTCGGTGTCGATTTTAAGGTTGTCGATGGTGAGGTTATCGACGCCGGTGAGCAGCAGCGCAAAGTGGCCGCCCTTGAGCACGGAGAAGTCGCGCAGCAGCACGTTGCGGCAGTTCTTGAGTGCGATAGACTTGTTGCCCACGCCGGCCTGTTCGGCGACGTAAACGGGATAGCTGCCGCGCGCGTGCGGGCCCGCGCCAAAGCTCAGGCCCTTGCCGTAGATGAGGCCGGCGCCGGTGATGCTGAAGTCGTGAATGTCTTCGCCCCAGAGGAGCGAGTTGTGCCAGTGGTTGTGGCCGTAGTCCTGGTAGGGGTCCCACTCGGTCTTAGGCTCGGCTGGGTCGTAAGTGCCTCCGTTGTAGCCGGTGGTCTGTCCAGGCAGCGGCGAGTCGGCGGCCTGGATGGTCGCGCCCGGCCCCAGGTACAGGTGGACATAGCTCTTGAGATGGATCGAGAAGCAGAGATAGGTTCCCGCAGGAAAGAGAACAACGCCTCCACCGGCTGCGGCTGCGGCTTCAATAGCGCGATTTACGGCCGGCGTGTCCACGGTTTTGCCGTCGCCGGCGGCGCCGTATTGGCGCACGTCGAAGACGCTTCCGGATGCCGCGCCTGCGGCGTTTTGCTGGGCCGCGGCTGAGAGCGAGACGGCTGGAATTGCGGCTCCGGCCACGCCGAAGCCGCCGATGCGCAGAAGATCGCGGCGCAGCAGATGGAGATTTTGCATACCTTCATCCCTTAGAAGAAATTGTGTGGTCTGACCACTGGTTACGCGAGATGAAACACTTCTTCGAGCGGAAACATATTATCATCTGCGCCGCCATGGTCGAGCTTTTCAAAGAAAGGAGCCATCTCCGCCTGCCAGCGCGCGTTCACTTCGCGCTCCTTCATGCCGGCACAGGCTTTTTCGAAATCGTCGGTCTCGAGGTAGCCGACGAGCAGGCCGTCGGGATGCAGAAAGAGCGAGTAGTTGCGCCAGCCGGTCTCGCGCAGCGCGTCCAGCATTGCGGGCCACACCTGCGCGTGGCGCACCTTGTACTCTTCGATTTTTTCCGGACGGACTTTGAGCAGAAAACAGATGCGCATGAATACCGCCTTTCAGAAACGATGTAATCGTAGCAGTTGCGGCGTTGGAGGCGAACGCTTTGTTATCGTACTTTCCCACCCTAAACGTCCGCCGCGGCGGAAACGCGTTTAGGATGGGGCACCCAAGCTCATTGTTTAATCAAGAGGTTCCATACTTAGTGTGCGACGAGTTTCGTAAAGGGTTCGACGTAGGCCATGAGATAGACGAAAATGCCGACCAGCGAGGCGAGCGCCAGGCTGTGCAGCAGCACGAAGCGCAGGATGGAGCCTTCCTGGCCGTAGTTCTGCGTGGCAGTGCTGGCTACCACGATGCTTTGCGCGTCGACCATCTTGCCCATGACGCCGCCGGCGGAGTTGGCTGAGGTCATGAGCACGGGTGAGACGCCGATCTGTTGCGCGGCCACTTTTTGCAGGCTGCCAAAGAGGACGTTGGACGATGTGTCGGAGCCGGTGGTTGCGGTGCCGAGCCATCCGATGAGCGTGCCGAAGAAGGGGTAGAACGCGCCGGTGCGCGCAAAGGCGAGGCCGAGCGTAGCATCCAGGCCGCAGTAGCGGGTGATGAAGCCGAGGGCCATCATGCAGGCGATGGTGATGACGGTGAAGCGGATGTCGGCGAGGGTCTTGAAGAATGTGACGGCGAGCGAGCTGGGGCCGAGGCCCATGCAGACGCCGGCGATGAGCGCGGCGACAAGAATAGCCGTGCCGGTAGCCGTGGCCCAGTTTAGGTTGAAGACCGCGGGCTCGGGCGTGGCATGCGTGACTACGGGAGGAATGCGTGCGACGAAGTTGTTCAGTCCGGCCACGGGAAATTTGATGGTCGTCTGCGCATCCAGCCAGTGCGAGAACTGCGGCGTTCCCCAGGCGAAGACAACCACGCACAGGACCAGCCAGGGCAGCCAGGCTTTGAAGGTTTTGCCGGCGGAGTGGTCGAATCGCGTGTGCTCGTGGCTGGTGATGTCGTGTCCGCTTACATTGAGCACGCGCTTAGGCTTCCAGAAACGCAGAAAGGTGATGAGCACAACGATGGTGGAGACTGCGGCGATGATGGCCGCGAGCGATGGGCCGGCATAAATAGCCACGAGAAGCTGCGCGGCGGAGAACGTGATGCCGGCAGCAAGGATGGCAGGCCATATCTCGACCATGGCGCGGAAACCCGCATAGGCCCAGATAAGCCAGAAGGGAACCAGCAGGCAGAAGGGCGCGAGAATCACGCCGATGGTTCGCGAAAGCAGCAACAGGTCGATGTTGGTGACGCCGTGCAGCGTGATTGTCGGAATGCCCAGCGCTCCGAAGGCCACCGGCGCGGTGTTGGCGATGAGCGAAAGGCCTGCAGCTTCGAGCGGACGGAAGCCAAGGCTGATGAGGATTGCACCGCAGACGGCCACGGGCGTGCCGAATCCGCAGGTGCCCTCAAAGAACGCGCCCAGCGCGAAGGCGATGAGCAGAAGCTGCAGGCGGCTGTCGTTGGTGATGTTGGCCAGGCTCTCCTGCAGCGTGACGAAGCGGCCGGCCCTGACGGTAAGGTTGTAAAGAAAGATGACGGGCAGAATGATCCAGCAGATGGGAAAGACGCCGTAACCGGCACCGTAAGCCGCGGAAGTAAGCGCGAGCCGTGCGGGCATGTGGTAGACGGCAACGGCGATCAACAGCGCGGTGAACAGGCCGGCGACTGCGGCGATATGCGCTTTTACGCGGAAGATGGCCATGGCGCCCAGCAGCACGATGAGCGGCAGCGCGGCCACGAGCGTGGAAAGCTGCCAGTGGCCGGTGGGGTCGTAGACCTGCAGCCACGCGCCCGCGGCAGGGTTGGTTTTGAGCAGATAGACGATGCCGGCGATCGCCACGACGGCTCCGGCGACAAAGAGCGTCAGCGAGGATGCGCGCACCTGGCTCCCAGCGGAGGATGAAGGAGATTTCATGAGACCTCGTGACGAGAAAGGAACCGACTCGATACCTATATCAGATGGACGGCGGGGATTGTCGAGTGCGGCGCGGCGCGATGCGAGGCCGAGAGCAGCAGGGAGCGTCGGCCCACGCTCAAAAAAGTGGGCCGCGCGATGGCTGGATGCGCAGTTGCAAAAAGCTAATTCGAGCTGCCGGGCGAGTCGCTGCCTGTGCTTTCGATGGCCGTCAGCCCAGGAAAGGTGATGGCCTGCCGCGAGGCTTTGCGCACCGCGGCGGGCAGGCGTGGCATAGATAGGCAGGCCAGGAAGGTAGCCGCGACGATGCGGAGATCGCTCCAGAAAGTGGCGCGGTGCATATAGCGCGCGTCGATGCGCGCTTTGAGCGGCTTGATGTGCCGGTGATAAAAGTTCTCCATTGCAGCGGGATGGATGCGGTCCAGGAGTTCTTCTTCGCGGCGGAAGGCCAGCGTGGCCGCGCCGGTGATGCCGGGACGATAAGGCGCGTTGCGCAGCACCGTGTACTGCGGCAGCTTGGGACGCGGGCCCACCAGGCTCATATCCCCGCGCAGCACGTTGTAGAACTGCGGCAGCTCGTCGAGCTTTAATTTGCGCAGCCAGCGGCCGAGGGGAGTGACGCGGCGGTCGCCGTGCCGGGTGAGGCCGATGCCGGAACTGGGGCCGGCGGTCATGCTGCGAAATTTGTAGATGATGAAGAGCCGGCCCCTGCGGCCGATGCGCTGCTGGCGGAAAAGCGCCGGTCCGGGCGAGGCGAGCCGGATGCAAAGCGCGATGACCAGCATGGGCAAAGCAAAAAGGACAAGGACAAAAAGCGCGACGCATATGTCCAGGAGCCGCTTGCGCGCGGAGAGCGTCCAGGGACTGGCAGTTGCATGCGTGAGCGGCGTTCCGCATGCGTCCTGGGCGCGAGTTCTTTTTGTCTGAATCGGCAGTGCAATCAACGGCGATTCAGGCAGACGGCGGGGGGCTTTCATCGGTGAGGGCCTCAAGCGAAAAACGAGATTCGATTTCCCAATCGCAGCCGTGGAAATATCGTGCGCAACGAATGCAGGCGTATCCGGCTCTGACTTGCAGGACTTTCTTGATGCCTGATGGAACGGCTGCAAGGAAATCGTGACGCAGAATCAGCCCAAGAACGCGCGCACGTGGCGGAAATAGAAGGGTGCGTGTGCAGGAATGGAACGATTCCCGGAATTAGACGATAGGAATCACTGCTAATCAATATGTTGCTTCCGGCGAAGCAACCTTTTCAGGCAGAATGGCTGCGGCGCTGAGATCAGCGGAAACACGAACCGGCTGCAGGCGTGGGACAAAACGGCTATAGCATCTTCGGAATTGCTGTAGACCGAAAGTAAGCGCTCAAGTGGCTTTTTTTCAAGAGAAAGCCACCTTTCACACATCTCAAAAAGTCTACGTGTATTCCGAAAATGCTCTGAGAGCGGGGATGCGGATGCGCGCGGCGGCTAGAAGTCGTGGTGGTGATCGATGAGCGAGGCGATGGCCTGCGGCGTTTCGCCGGGCTGCGCGGCAGATTGCGCTGACGGGTTGCCAGACTCGGCCTGTGCGCGCACGCGGGCCACGGTGAGCCAGTTGTCCTTGCGCGGACGATCGACCATCCAGGGCGGCAGCGGCATGCGCAGATGACAGGCGAGCGCTTCGGCGTAGCCCTCGTAGAGTACGCGCAGCTCGCGCAGCCGCTCGTAGGACTGGCTGTCGCGGCAGACGCTGACGCCGCTCTGGCAAAGCAGCGAGTAAAGCTGCTCATAGCGCTCGACGGGCAGGCGGTCGGGCATGTCAGCAATGGGCGCCAGCGAGAGGATCTGTGCGAGATCGACCACGGCGTGGCGGGCCATGGCGAAGGTGAGCTGCGCCTGGCGGGCCTCGTGTCCGCGCACGCCGGCGATGAGCAGCGCCGAGGCATCGAGGATCGAAGTGAGAGCGGCAAGCCAGCTTTGATTGCCGTGCTGGGAGCGGAAGTAGCAGAGCAGCGGATAGGAGATGTGGCTCTCCAATAATTCAGCGGACCAGCGCTCCCACTCGACGAGCAGCAGCGAGAGCGCCTGCTCCGCGCCTTCATAGGAATGGCGGCGCATGAGCTCGGCGGCGGTGGGCGGCGAGCCGGCGCGCGCGTCCAGCAGCGAAATGCTTACTTCGCGCCGCGAGAAGGCGCTGTAGAGAACCGGAAAGTAACCCATGACGATAGCCAGAAATCCAAGGCCGGTGCCGGACTCGAGGATGATGAGCTCGCGCGTCGCGGGACTTTGCGGCGTCACGTCGCCCAGGCCGAGCGTGAAAATGGTGGTGCCGCTCACGTAAAGGTCGGAGCGGAGGCCGGGCTGCTGCGTCGCATCATGGAACGGGCTGCCCTGCGAATAGAAAAGCAGCGCGAAGCCGAAGACCATCACCGCCGCCCAGACCATGAGCAGAAGGATGAGCGACAAAGGGCCGTAGTAGCTGAAGACGGTTTCGCGCTTGCGCGGATGGTGAAGGCGCTGCGCGAAGAAGGCCCAGGGGTTCCAGGTGAGGACGTAGAAGATGCGCGTGATGCGGAAGCGGCCGGTGGCGCGGCGGGGCAGGATGATGGTCTGAAAGGCGTCCAGCAGGACGGTGAAGAGGCAGACGACACCGGCGATAAGAGCGAGCACGCGCATTGCTTTCACTGTATCGCAAGTACGGTGTGGAGATAAGGGGCGAGCGCATGGGCTGGCGGCGCGGAAGCCGTCAGTACAGCCGGCCAGGAGGCCGGCGCTACGAGGATTCTTGCGGTGCTGGAGTCAGTAGCGCAGGCCCAGGCGCATGGGGAAGTCTTCTTCGTCTTCTTCGAGTGGAAGCTGCTGGCAGTGTGCGGCGACGAGGGCGTGGTGACAGAAGCGCAATCCGATATGGGCTGCGATGATGGCGATGACCGCAGTGGCAAAGTGCCAGAGTTTGCTCTCGATCCAGGGCTCGACGGCGATCGGGAGCCAGACCACGACGGGAAAGAAGGTGAAGTACCTGAGCAGCGTGAAGGCGAGGTTGGGCTCTTCGCTGGAGGGCGTGCCGGTGAAGGGAACGGTGATGACATGGAGGAAGAAAGCGTCGGTGAGCAGCAGGCAGAGTGCGAGTACTGTAAGGGTCTGCGCAGCGGTGGCTGCGGCGTTAAGCAGTTCCGGTGGAGCGATGGCGCGCGATGCGAGCAGCGCGGCGCATGTGACGGCGAGCGCGCAGACCATGACCCAGGTCTTGGCGGCTTGCAGGCGGTCGAGAGCGATTGGGAAGGCGGGAGGGTTGCCGTGCGCGATGCGGAAGGCCCAGCTTCCGCGTTCGTTGCCGGGCGAGATGAAAGCTGAGCGGAGGCCGGCGACGATCCAGAAGGCAATGATGGCGATGGCGGAACGCAGGCCGTCGGCGGAGATGGCGATGTGAAGCTGGTTGTGCATAACGTTGAAACGTAGCACGCTGGCAGTGACAACCGAGAGGCCCACGCCGCAGTAGAGAACGAGGTAGATGCGGTAGCGTGGGACGCGCAGCAGGGTCTGGCCGATGAAGTGAAAGACGGCGCGCCGGATGGGCGCGCGCGCGATGGAGAGATGAATGAGCGGATGCGCGGCGCGCGCGAGCGGATTGCGCGCCTTGCGCGTCACGGAGCCTTCGATGAGACACCGGACGCGGCGCAGGTACGCGAGCGGGTAGGCGATGAGCATGAGCGCAGCGGCGGCGAGTGTGGCAGGCCATGCCATCTGCGCGAGTTGGGTGTAGATAGGCAAGGCTGACGGGCCTTCGAGCAATCGCTGGTAGATACCGAGGAACCAGAAGGGTGGAAACCAGCGCGCGCAGACGCTGCCCGATTGCAGCAGGGCAGGCACTGCGCCCGAGAGCACAGGAAAGAGCAGCAGCGCGATGAGCAGAGCGGAGATCGTCAGGCCCTGCACAAAGAGCGAGAGCTTGCGAAAGAGCCTTTCGCCGAAGAGCGCAAGCAGAGTCGATTGAAAGGCAACCACGAAGAGCGCGGCAAAGAGCCCCGCGCCGAAGGCAGCGAGCACGTGGCCGGCGATGAGGCGCGCGACGCTGGGTGGCTCGATGGACTCAGGAAGAATCAGTGGAGCGAGGATGTTGGAATCGAAGAGGAAGCCGGCGATGAAGATGGCGATGGCGGCGACGCGGGCGCGGAATAGCCGGCGCGTGGGTATGGGCAGTGTGCCGAGAACGGAGATATCGAGCAGGTCGGGGAAGAACAGGTCCCACTCGAAGACGGTGACGATGCCCATGACCACGAAGGAGTAGAGCACGAAGAAGAGATGATGATTGACCTGGAGCCAGTAGGGCGGTGGTCCGCCGTTGGAGGGATGGTTGGGCGGCCATCCGCGAAAAGGATGGTAGACGGGCCAGAGATAGACGGCGACCATGAGCCCCGGAATGCCGGCAGCGAATGCGGCGAGAATGAGGCGCGCCTTGGCGCTGCCGTCGGGCGCTGCGGTTTCGTGATTGAAGAAGCGCTCGAGATAGTGTCGGACAAGGTGCGTGAACTGGCTGCGCTCGCGTGGGTGCGCTTCGCCGAGCGCGGCCTGCTCGTTGAGCGAGAGGGCTTCGGGTCCGGACATGGTTAAAAGGTGTTGAAAGGCTTCAGACATGATGAATCCGCATAACCTCGACGATCTGGTGTGCGATGGCGGCGGTGTCCTGCTGTTGGACGAGCTGCGCGAAGACGCTTTCGAGATTGGGCAGGCTCATGAACTGCGTCAGATCGGAAGGCGGCGCGTCGGCCAGCACGCGTCCGCCGGCGATGACGATAACCCGGTTGCAGATCTGCTCGACGACTTCGAGGGCGTGGGAGATGTAGAGAATCGCCTTGCCCTGCGCAGCGAGAACTTCAAGCAGGTCCTTGAAAAGCCGCGCGGAGGCAACATCGAGGCCGGAGAGCGGCTCGTCGAAGATGAACAGGCGTGGATCATGCAGCAGCGCAGCGGCGATGAGCACGCGCTGGCGCATGCCTTTCGAGTAAGACGAGATGGATGAGTACTGCCAGGATTCAAGCTGGAGCAGGCGCAACAGGCTGGTGGCCTTGGCGGTGAGCACGGCTTCGGGCAGCCCGCGCAGCCGGCCGATGAGCTGCAAATATTCGAGGCCGGAGAGATAGGTATAGAGATGCGCCTCTTCGGGGACATAGCCGAAAGCCGCGCGATAGGCGACCATGTCGTCGCGGATGTCGCGGCCTTCAAAGAGCACGCAGCCCTCGTTGGGGTGCAGCATGCCGGTGATGATCTTGACGGTGGTGGATTTGCCCGCACCGTTAGGGCCCAGAAAACCGATGACCTCGCCGGGCGCGACGGTGAACGAGACATCCTGGACGGCGGGGATGCCGCGGTAGCTTTTGAACAGGTTCTGTACGGTAAGCATGTAGGCCTTCCTGTTGCCCTATGTAGCATTCTGTATATAGCTTGTCAAGTAGATCACTACATAGTTAAAATGCGCGCATGGCCGTGGAGCCCAAACTTTCGCATACGGCGGCGATGATCCTGCAGGCGATCCATGCGGGATACATCTATGGATTCAGCGTGATGGAGATGACCGGGCTGCCCAGCGGCACGGTCTATCCGGCGCTGCGGCGGCTGGAGCGGGACGAGCTGATCCGGTCGCACTGGGAGAAGCAGTCGATTGCCGACGCGGAGCAGAGGCCGGCGCGCAAGTATTACAAGCTGACGGCGGCGGGGAAGTCGACGCTGGAGGCCTCGCGCAGACGCTATCCGCTGCTGGAGCGGCTGATTCCCACCGAGGAGGCGAAGACGGTATGACGTCCCTGGTGGGGATGGCCTTCTCGCTGCTGCGCAGGATGCTGATGCGCGGCGCGGCGCTGCTGGTTCCTGCCGGCATGCGTGCGGAGTGGCTGCGCGAGTGGCAGGCGGAGACGTGGCACGTGGAGCGGTCATGCGCCGGCGGATGGTACGCCACAGCATTTTGCCTGGGTGCGTTTCAGGATGCGTGGTGTTTACGGCGGCATGCGCAGCGCGAAAAGGCGCGGCCGGTTGCTCTGCATGGATCGGCGGGGCAGTGCCTGCTGGCCATGGCGACGGTGCTGGCGGCGAGCTGTCTGGTGGCGCATCTGCTGCCTGAAGCGCGGTCGGCGACGAATCCGTTGTGGGCTCCGGCGAGAACGGGGCTCATCCTGATCCAGAAGTCGAGCGAAGCGAAAGGCGGCACTTCGATTCCGTTCGAGCTGTTTCAGGCGTGGAGCGCCAGGCGGCAGCGGTACTTTGACGAGATGGCGTTTTACTGGATGAGCCGGGAAAACGTGCTCGACGGCGGCGTGCTTAAAGGCGCGTGGAAGATTGCTTACGCTACGCCGAATCTATTTACGCTGCTCGGGATTCCGGCGCAGTGGAAGAATGAGGATGGCGGGGCGGATGACGCGTTGCCCGCGGCGATTGTGAGTGATGCGATGTGGCGGCGCGCATTCGGCGCCGATCCGGAGATTGCCGGCAAGGTGCTGCATGTGGGCCGGCGCGAGGCGCGAATTGTGGGCGTGGCGGCGCGCCGCGCGTGGAAGCTGCCGGGCAACGTCGACGCGTGGGTGCTGGAGCCGGAGGCCGCGATGCCGGCGCAGGCGAGCGGGAGTGTGGTGGCGCATCTTACCCGCGCGGGGCGCGCGGAGATGTGGACAGGCTCGGTGCACATTACCGCATACGGACGCAACGACACGGAGCTCGATCTGAACGGGTTTTCGATGGACGATGAGTCCGTGGGGCCATGGGATTTGTACCGGTTTGCGCTGTTTCTGGCGCTGCTGGCGCTGCCGGCCATTACGACGGTTTCGCTGGGCGAGTACAGCCCGAGCTCGCACCGGCCGCAGTGGCCGCGCCGCGTTGTGCGCTGGCTCTATCTGGCTGCGAAGATCGCGCTGCTACTGCCGATTGTGTATTACATGTCGCTCGATCTGGCCTACTGGCGGTCGTTCGGCACAACGTATGCGGCGGATTACATCCAGCTCTTCTCGGCCTTTGCGCTCTGCCTTGGCGGCATGCGCTGGGCGCTGCTCGATCAGCGGCAGCGGTGCCCGGTGTGTCTCAAGCGCGTGGCGCATCCGGCGCAGGTGGGCCTCGTGTCGCGCACGTTCCTGGCGTGGAACGGAACGGAATTGATGTGCTCGGGTGGGCACGCGCTGCTGCATGTGCCGGGGCTGCCGACAAGCTGGTTCGGCACGCAGCGATGGCTGTATCTGGATGCTTCGTGGGAGTTTTTGTTTGCGGGGCCGGAGGCAGGGTGAGATAGCTTACGCGGCTGTGCGTATCGGAGAGTTATTTCTCGCAGCAAAAGTATCTACCAGGGGTTGAAGCCCAATCGATTGCCGGGCTCATGCGGCGCGGCTGAAGCTGCGCCCTGTTACAAAGCCTCCCTTGAGCATTTTTCAGCAGGCTTTGAAGCCGTGCTCTTTTAAAACAATTTTTCGTGGAACAATCTCCGGTTTTTCAGTGCGAGTAAAGTCGTGGTCTTACACTTCGTGCGTTGCGCGAAGAGTGTTGCTGTGCCTACGGTCACAGTCCGGTGTAAAGCTGGAACGGCGCCCAGTAGAACGGATTGCGGAAGCTGCCCTGGGAGTGGAGCAGCGTGAGCTTGGCCTGGCGCAGGGCCACGGCGGGCGGCGCGCCCTGTTCGAGCCGCTGATACAGCGTGTCCATCAACTGCGGCGTGGAGTCGTCGCTTACTTCCCACAGTGCGCCGATGACGTTGTGCGCGCCGGCGCGCAGAAACGCCCATGACAAGCCGACCAGCCCCTCGCCTGCGTAAGAGCGTGTGCCGCCGCCGTAGCACGACGAGATGGTGACAAGCTGCGCATGGATGGGATGCTGGATGATTTCGCGCGCGTAGAGCTTGAAGGAGTCTTCTGCGTCGCTGGCGGGCGAAAGGATGATGGCCGAGTCGAGCGGATCGGTGCGGCTGGCTACGCCGTGCGCGACGAAGTGGATGTAGGAGTACTGCCCGAGTCTGCTGTTGAGATACGACGCGGGATTGGCCTGCTGGCGCGAGAGCACGGTTTCGTCGTTGGCGGGAAAGTGCTTTTCGATGCGCTGCATTTCGAGCGGCGCCTGCGCCAGTTGGGGATAGTCGGGGTTGGGCGAGACGGCGTTGCCCAGCAGAAGCAGCCTGCGGCCAGCGTCGCGCGCGGGTTTGGCCGCGGCCAGCATGTAAAGCGACGGCGCGGAAGAGAGAGTGGCGTCTTCGATCCAGTAGTGGGGATGCGGGCCGGGGACGATGAGGGTCTCAAAGTTCAGCTCGCTGAGCGCGCCATCGCTGAGGATGACCACGTTGGCGCCGGGAGGGATGAGCGCGGCGGCGGGCGCGACCAGCGTGCGATAGAGCGCGACGCCGTCAGCCTGCGAGGATTCGAGCGTGCCGTCGGGGCCGAGCAGCACATTGCGGTAGCGCTGGACGACGGCGGCGATCTGGCTGCGCGCAGGCAGCGGAAACAACGCGGTCTTTGTGGGGGTGATGGCCCACAGGTACGATTGCGAGCGGCCCAGCCAGTAGAAGAGCAGCGTTGCGCCGGCCTTGCGCGCAATGCCGCCGGGGTTGAGCGGAGCCGGGTGAAAGGTGCGCTCGCGGGAGATCAGGCCCAGCCCCTGCTCGAGCGTGCGGGCGCGGCCGTGATCGGCCACGTCGAGCGCCTGCCGCACTTTGCCCTGCTGAATGAGGAAGTGGATGTAGTCAGTGTAGATGGGCGTGGCGTTGGCCAGGAAGGGAAGCTTGGAGTCTTCTTTCTTGAGCTGCTGGCGGGCCGACTCGAAGGTGGTGAGCGCGGTTCGGTACATGCGGTCGGCGGAGGCGGCGTTGCCTTCGCGCTCGTAGAGACTGGCAAGCTGGTGCTCGGCGCCCAGGCGCATGGAGGTCTGGCTGTCGGGATCGGCGGCAATGGATTTGAAGATGGATTGAGCCTGCTGATCCTGCCGGCGGGCGGCGGCGATCTCGCCCTGCGCGAGGGTGATGTCGAGGTCGTCGAGTCGATTCTGCGTGGCGCGCACCAGGGGCGTGAGCTGGGCCAGATACGCATTTGCTTGGTCGAGATTGCCCATCGCGATGGAGAGATGGGCAAGGTCTTCGAGGGAGTTGATGACATCTTCCTGGCTATGGATGGGCCGGGCAAGGTCGAGAACCTGTCCGTAGAACTGGGCCGCGCGCATCCAGTCGCCGGTGTTCTGGTAGACGTAGCCGGTGGTAGTGAGCCATTTGACCTGATTGCGGATGTTGCCGAGCTTTGCGGCGCGCTGTTCGGCTTCGCGGAATAAAGGCAGCGCGCGCTCGGAATCGCCTAGCTCGAAGTAGGCCCAGCCAAGGTTGCCGAGAGCGATTTGCGCACGGTTTTGATTCCCCAGTGCGAGGCTTGAAGCGTATGCCTGCTGCGACCAGTCCACAGCCTCGTCATAATGATTATCCTGGAGCGCAACGGTTCCCAGGTTCAATCGGGCATTCGATTCCAGGTTCAGGTCATGGTGAGCCCGCGCGAAGGAAAGGCTGGAAAGAAATGCCTGCCGCGCATCGGAGAGCTGGCCGCGCTCCATGGCCAGAATTCCGTGTGCTCTTAGAACCTCACCACACGCTTCAAGGGAATTGGCTGTACAGAACGCATCGGCAGCAGAGAGTTTTTGCGCAGCCAGAGAGATGCGGTGCAGGTGCGCGAGAGAGACGGCCTCGGTTGTGAGTTCCTGCACACTTTCATCCAGGTCGCCGGTGGGTGGACTGAAGTTAGAAAGCACGGCGAGCGAGTCTGGATAAAGACCCCGATAGAGCATGGCCTGGGCTTCCAGAAGCCGGAATTTCGAGGCCCACGGCAGGCTGGTGGTTCGAAATTGCTCGTACCCCCAAAATGCTTTGCGCTGGCAGTCTTCGAGCTGGCCGTGGACAAACAATTGCTGCGCACGTTCATACGCAACCTGTGCGTTGGATGGGCGCGTATCCTGGAGAGGAATCAGCAGCAGGAAGGCAAGGGCAGGAAGAATGGAAAAGCTGCGGAACCAGGAAGAAGCTGGTTTTTGTGCGGTAGTCCGAAGCGTCTCCTTGGGCAGAAGAAGCGTCGGACCACCGGCCAGGACTATGGCTCGGTCGACCCGTTGGTAACCGGATTCACGATCCCCGCTTTGCCGCCCCCGATGCATCCCATCTCCAGTTCAATCATGGTCAGGTCAAACAGGGTCTTCTTGGGGACGTTGTGCACCCAGTCCGAGTGCTCGATGCGCAGGACGGCAAGATGAACCTTCCCGAAGCCCGGTACATCGATCACGTGCCCGTAAGAGCAGCCGGGATAGGGGCCGCTCGCCTAGTTGACCAGAGAGCATTCGATCGTTTCAATACCATCCGAAGTCGATGAAACTCCATTGTAGCGCTGCACGATTGCATCGGGAACCTTGTCGGACTTGCGGATGCGTTCGAACTGCTCTTCGAGTCGCTTGAGCAGGCCGGGATGGCGCGTGTAGGCACCGTCGTTCGCCGGTCTCTCACCCAGGAAGCCGGGGTCGGGGTAAATGTCGATGTTGACCGGATGGCCGGCGATGCGCAGGTTCTCAAAGCGCGTGCCGAGGAAGTGGACGGTGGGAACGTAGCCCTCCAGCGGATGATCGGTGGCAATCTGGCCGACGACGCGGTCGGCGGTGACCACCTCGAGAATATTCAGTTTTTCGACGACCGATGTCGCCAGCGTGCTCCAGCCATGGCCGGGCTTGGAGTCAGGGTTGCCGGCCACCTGGGTGTAGGCTTTCTCGAAGGAGATGACGCCTTCGAGCCGGTACGGCTCGGCGTGCTCCGACAGGTAGCCGCCGCCTTCGGCGAGTTTCACGTTGGTTTGCGGCTTGATTTCCTGAACCAGCGGATGGTACAGATCGCCGTGGAGAACTGTGGCTTCAGCGTGATACCGGTGGGTGCGGATTGTTTCTTGGGCCATGCCAGATTCAACTTCCTTTCGAGAGAAGCGCCGGGCTTTAGGCTAGCCCGGCCTGCTTTAGTCGTCAAAATGAACGTCGAGGATGCGGCGGTCGATCTCAGTCCGGGCGCCTTGCGGTGTCGCGCCGGTAATGACCAGCGTATAGCTCTCCTCTTCGAGGCCCGGGCCGGGTATCAAGAGTGTAAAGGCTCCGTTGCCGGCCTGGCCTGAAGCGGAGACAGTCTGCGTCCAGAACCGGTTGCCGTGTTGATCGTACAGCTCGAAGACGTAGCTTGCATAGGGAATGTCCTGGGACAGCTCGATGACCACCGCCGCGCCCTGCTTGCGGTCAGCGGGCACCTCGAGACGCGCGGCGCCGCGCGTGCCGGTGTGGAAGCTGACCCAGGGCGCCAGGCGCGGGCTGCCGGCCGACGCGCGCAGGGCGGGGATGGTCTCGAAGTTCTGGTAGGCGATGACCGCCAGCAGCGCGGCAAAGGCAGGTACGGCAAAAGCCGGCCGGAGCCAGGAGAACCAGTCGAAGAAGCCCCTGGCGGACCGCTGCCCGGAACGCGGCTCGATGCCCGGCGCGGCTGGGTCCGGCGAAACGGCCAACTGTGGCAACTGCAGCTTCACCTCCTGGACAAACGTTGCGCCGGCGCGCAGATCGAGCGCGCACTCGGCACAATCGAACATGTGCTCCTCGAATTCGTCGCGGAGCTCAGACGTCAACTCGTCCAACAGGTATCGCTCCACAGCCATAAGTTGTACAGCTTCGTTGTGATTCATGTTGTCTTCCCCGGGTTCGGCGCAACATAGCGTGCTCATTGGCTCACCCTCTCTCATGCGTTTTCCGACAAAATTCCCGCGCCCACCCGCTTGACGTACGCGGTCTTGAAGTTCTGCTTGGCGCGGTGAAGCAGGACCCGCAGGTACTCCCGGTCGACGCCGCGCTCGCGGCAGACCTCCTCACGGTCTCTTTCGTCCAGGAAGACGGCTTTGAGCAGGGAACGGTCCCGCTCCGGCATGTCGAGCAGAATTTCGCGGACTTTGGCCCTCAACTGCTTGGCGGCCACCATTCCCAGCACGTCGAAGTCGGCGGCCGGAAGCTCGGGCTGCCCTTCGTCGTCGAGCGACTGGCTGCGCGACGCCATGCGGTAGTGCTCGAAGAGAACGTTGTTGCAGACGGTGTTGACGAAGGCTCCCAGGCACTCCGGCCGGCGCAGCGCGCCTTCCTTGCGGAGCGATGCCAGGACCCGTGCAAAGGTTTCCTGGCGGACGTCTTCGATGGCATGTGGGGATTGCAGGCGCGAACGCAGCTTGAGGTGAAGCAGCTCGGTAAAATAAGCGACGAAATGCTCCTGCGTGCGGAGATCACCCGCACGGAGGTTTTCGATATAACCCGCGTCGAACTCTCGAAATTGCAAGGCGTTCTCCGTAACCCTTGGAGAACGCAAGTATACCATCCGCTCTGTTGGCGACGGACGCGCCGCGGCCTTGCGCGCGCGCGGCCGGGGATACGTTTGCACGCGCTTGGCGCCGAAGGAAGCCGGGTCGTGAAGAAACGCTGGAGCCATGGATGCCGTCTGCCTGCGCGCGGCTGCGCCCTCAAGCCGTGGAGTCATTGTGCCGCCTCTTGGGCCGGGCAATAATCCGCGGTCGGACCGGCGGCAACGAGAGCGCTGGCCGGCCGCTGTTTCAGTGAGAACTTCTCCAGCAGGCAGGCGGCTGCGGAGAGCGCCTGCCAGTAGAGAAGCAGTCCAATCGAGCCGGTACTGAGCCAGATGGACAGCGGAAGGGAGAACCAGAGGCAATAAAAGGAGTAAAGCCAGCGGCCGGAAGCGCCAAGCCGGGCCGGACGCGGAGCCGTGCCGCGCGGTCCGGATCCCTGCTCAAGCTGGCCAATAGTTTTATAAAGGACACCGATCTGGACGCTGAGGCTCGGCATTCCATCACCCTCTGGCTCGATAGTGGCCAGCGGGCGGAGGCCGTTTCATCGTTGGCGAAGTATTTTGGCGGCTGGCGCAAAGATTGACGCGCAATGGGTATGTGGAAACCAGTGTGGCGTCACAGAGGTTCGTAGCATAAGTTGAAGTCCCGAACCGCAGGTCCCGCCACGGCGGATCTTTGACCTTCGACTCATTTTGGCGCAAAACGCGCCAAAATTCGCTCAGGATAACAGCGTATTTGTCATGCGAACTTCAGACTCAGGTCCCAGGGGACAGGGCCGGGGCGGGGAATTTCGCTATCGGCCGCTGTCCATGCCGGCGTTTTTTACAATGCCGGCGTCTTTCAGGGCGCGCCGCTCCACGTCGAGGGATGTTACGTGCAGCGCCGCCACGCGTTTGAGGGCATCGGCCGCGTCCTGGGCGCGACCCTCTGCCTTGTACGCTCTGGAAAGCAGGTAGTATGAGCCGGAGTCGTCGGGGTTCAGCTCGGTCGCCCGGCGCAGCAGCGGCACGGCCTGGGCGGGCTGGCCGAGCAGGAACTCGGTCTTGCCCATGTAAAAGTAGATGGCCCAGGCGTCCGGAATGATCTGGTTGGCTTTTTTCAGATAAGGCAGGCCCTCCTGGTAGCGCTGCGACTGCACCAGCATGGCGCCCAGGTAATAACAGGCGTCGCCATCCTGCGGGTCCTGGTGGATGGCGAGCTCCAGCTCGTGCTGCGCGTCGGCGTCGCGATGCGCGCCGAGATAGGCTTTGCCAAGCTCGGTGTGGGCGCCGGGAAAGGAGGGTTCGGTCTGCAGCGTGGACTGAAAGGCCTGGATGGCCTTGTCGTAGTCGGTGGCGTCGGCGTAGGCCTTGCCCAGTAGAAAGTTGGTTTGCGCGGGCGTTGTGCCGCTGGCAAAGAGGCGCGTGAAGAGTTGCTGTGCCTGGTTGGCGTCGCCGGCGCGCGTATAAGCCAGGCCGAGCAGGTAGAGCGCCGCGGGGTCTGCGGTGCTTGCATCGGTCAGCGGCTTGAGCAGGGCAATGGCTTCGCCGGGATGGCCCGAAGAGATAAGACAGGTAGCCAGCAGCATGGTCGCCTTCTGGTTTGCGGCGTCGCGCGCGTGAAGCTGGCGGAAGTAGGGCAGCGCCTGTGCGTAGTCGTCCTGCTTGAGATAGGCAAGGCCGAGATTGAGCTGGGTCTCCGGCTGCTGCGGGTCAAGGGCGAGCACTTTTTTGTACTCTTCGATCGCCTCGATGTAGCGGCGCATCTTGGCGTAGAGAATGCCCAGGTTGGCCAGTGCGCTGACGTTGTGCGGATCGAGCTGGAGCACCTGGTGGAAGCCGCTCTCAGCCTGCGCGTAGTTGCCGGCCTGCATGGCCTGCACCGCAGACTCGAAGATCTGCCGCGCTGTGTCTACGCCGGCGCAGAGGCCGCGGGCAGCGGTGAGCAGAAGAGCGAGTGCGAGGACGGAGCAGTAAGATCGCATGATGCTATCGTATGCCGGAAGCGCGCAAAGGATGGTGCATATAAAATTGGCCGGACTCAAGCGAGTCCGGCCAATTGGGTTGAACAGGGTGCGGCTAGAAGTAGAACTTGCCGCCCAGTTGCAGTTGTCGAGGATCGCGGACAGTGGTGATCTGGCCGGAGGAGCCGGCGTTGGAGCCGGAGTAGGTGGTTCCCGCCACGTCGGGCGCGGAGAGGCTGTTGTTTACATTGCCCCACTGCGTGTGGTTGAAGACGTTGTAGCCTTCGAAGCGGAGCTGGAAGCGGGTGTTTTCGTTGATAGTGAAGTTCTTGTAGAGCGAGATGTTCCAGCTATTCACGCCAGGGCCGTAGATGGTGTTGCGGTGGAAGTTGCCGAAGGTGCCGTTGGCCGGCACGGCAAAGACCGCTGGATTATACCACATGGGGAACTGGTTGGCTGGAACGTTGTGGGAGTGCGATTCCGCCCACGAGCCGCCCACGTAGTCGGGGCGGATGTGGCCGAAGCCGCCGTTGCCCAGGTTGCCGGTCGAGCTCAGGTCGCACGCATCGTCGCTTGGGCTTGCGCCAGAGAGACACGGCGTGCCGCTCCAGAACTGCGCGGTGCCAGCGACCTCCCAGTTGCCGCCCACCTCCTGCAACAGCTTGTTGTACTGCTTGAGTCCCGGAGTGTTGTAGACCCATTGCAGGTTGAAGACGTTGCGCCGGTCGTAGCCAGCCGGAGCGTAGAACTTGGAGAGCTGGCTGTAATCGGGCAGCGTGTTCTGGTCGCCGTCCACGTCCTCCAGGTCGATGGCCTTGGAGAAGGTGTAGTCGGCGTTGAAGGTGAGCCAGTCGCTGAACCGGCGAATGACTCTGACCTGCAGCGCGTTGTATCCGGAGCTGGCGCCCATGTCGGTCTGGATGATCGAGCTGTAGCCCAGGTAGGGCAGGATTGCCTGCGTGACGTTGTTGACCGAGCCAAGGATGGTGGGGTTGATGACATTGGTGTAGCCCAGCGGCAACTGCTCCAGCTCGTGCAGGTAGATCTGGTGCCGTGACTGGTTGCCGACGTACGAGGCGTCGACGGCCATGTGGAACGGCAGCGCCTGCTGGATGCCGAAGTTGAATCCCGCTGTAGTGGGAATCATGCCTTTGCGCAGCACGGTGAGCACGCCGCCGGAGACGGTAAGCGGAGCACCGTTCACCTCTGCTGCGGAGATGTTCGCAATCGGCTGCCCATACAGCGTGGGCGTGTAGACGTTGGGCGGGTTGCTGATGCCGCCGAAGTTGAAGGTGTTCTGCTGGTAGCGCTCGTAGAAGACGCCATAGCCGCCGCGGATAGCGGTCTTGCTGTTGCCGAATACATCCCAGGCAAAACCGATGCGCGGTCCGACGTTGTTATAGCGGAAGTCCATGCCGCCCCTGGGCAGGCCGTTGGTGCCTTCGCGGACCATGCCGTTGTACGGATTGCCGTAGTTGTTGATGCCGCCGCAGCCGTTGCCGTTGTTGACGTTTGCGCCGCAGATGGTGCCCTGGGTGGGCGCTGCGCCCGGCACGTTGGGAGCGGTGTTGATGGTGACGGCATCGGCGGGAATGTAGGCGTCCGGCTCAAAGTAGTACTGGTGATACTTGCCGGCGGTATAGGTCGGCCCGAGAAACTGGTAGCGCACGCCGTAGTCGAGCGTCAATCGCGGCTTGGCCTTCCACGTGTCCTGCGCATAGCCCTCGTACTGGTACATGTGAAATGCGCCAAAGACGAAGGCGTTGGTCTGGCTGATGGTGGTGGCGTTGCCGAGGAGCATGTTGGCCATGCCGTTGTTGGTGTTGTACGAGTTCTGATTGCTGGCCCCGAAGTTCATCGAGACGTTCTCCTGCCACGATCCCTCCTGGCCGTTTTCATTCAGGTCGAGCAGGATGCCGAACTTGAAGATGTGCTCTTTCCACACCTTGGTCACGTCGTCGTTGGCCACAACCGTGTTGCCGGTCGAGGTCCATCCGGCCGGAAAGATGCCGGTGTTGATGTATCCGCTACCGTCGGTGACCGCAGGCGCAAGGTCATGGGTGTTGGTGGAGGGATAGAGATCGGAGAATGTCCATCCCTGCGTCGATTTGTCGTAATCGGCCTTGGGCGTACCGGGTACGATGTCGACAATCTGCGTCAGATGGAGCCAGCCTACCGAGACCTCGTTGGTGAGCGTGGGCGAGATCACGTTGGTCAGCTCCCATGCCCAGCTCTTGCCCGGCTTGCGGCGGAACAGTGGCGTGACCGGGAAGCTGGGACCGGAGAAGATGCCGAATCCCTCCTGCTCCTGCTGGCGGTCGTCCACGTAGCGGAAGAAAGCGTTGGCCTTGGGACCGAAGTTGTAGTCCACGCGCAGCGCGTACTGGTTCTTATAGAACGTGTACGTGTCCTGGAAGTTGACCTGCTCCTCGTCGTTGTATCCGTTGTTGAAGAAGGGCCGGTTGAAGTTGCCTTTGTAGCCGGGCGTGAAATCGTCGATCATCGCCGCGTACTGCGAGTTGAACTGCGACGACGGAATGAGGTTGTCCTTGACCGGCGTGCCACCGGTCACTTCGCCGGCGGCGTCATAGGTGACCGTTCCCGGAACGAAGGCCTGACCGTTCTGCACTTCGCCGGCCGGCAGCGCAGGAGCGTTGGGCTGGGAATCGCTTTGGTATCCGTTCACGATGATCGGAGTGCAGGTGCCGGTGTAGGGGCCGTTGTTGTAGTAGGTGCATATCGGTCCGGAGCGGTACATAGGCGACAGGTCGGCCTGCGTGAGCTTGTTGCCGGATGTATCCAGGCCGAGCATTCCCGGAACCGGCATGGTGTAATACGTGCCGCCGTTGGGACGGCTGGCGCGCGTGCCCTCGTAGTTGAAGAAGAAGAACGCCCGTTTATGGCTGCGCGGCGAGATTTTGGGAATGGGAATGTATCCGCCCACGTTGGCGCCGAACTGGTTGAACCGCAGCACGGCGCGGCCCAGCCCCTCGTGGTTGCTGAACCAGTCGTTGGCGTCAAAGTCGGTGTTGCGGTCGAACTCGTAAAGTGTGCCGTGGTAGCGCTCGCCGCCGCTCTTGGTATTCACCAGGATCATGACGCCGGGGCTGCGCCCGTACTCGGCGTTGTAGTTGCCGGTGAGCGTCTTGAACTCGCCGACGGCATCGATGCTGAGGTCGGTATATTCGCCGTCGTTGGCGCCGATGTCGGTGTTGATGATGCCGTCGAGGAAGAAGTTGTTATCGGTGCCGCGCATTCCGTTGACGTAGAAGTCATCGGTCTGGTTGAAGACCAGGCGGAACTGCGAGTTGTTGTTGGTCACCACGCCAGCGGTGGTGGTGAGCAGCGATTCGAAGTCGCGCCCGTTCAACGGCTGCTCGACGACTTGGCGCTGATCGATAACCGCGGAGTTGTTCGAGCTGGTGGTGTCGATGGTGGGGGTTTCAGCCGAAACCATGACGGTTTGCGAGGACTGGCCGACAGTCAGCGCCAGGTTGCCCAGGCCCAGGGTCTGGTCCTGGTCGAGCACGATGCCGTTGCGGTCAAGCTCTTTCATGCCCGTGGCGTTGATCCTGAGATTGTAGGTTGCGGCGGGCAGCGTGAGCAACTGGAAGGAGCCGCTTGCGTCGGTGTTGGTTTCACGGGTGAGATTGTGCGTGGCTGCGTCGAAGATCTGCACATGGGCTCCCACAACCACGGCGCCCGTGGGATCGACGACGGTTCCATTGATGGTGCTGGTCTGGGCCTGCAGCCTGGGGCTCGACACGAAGGCCACGAGCAGAGCCACCACTGCAAATGCCAGAACAACGCAGGCATGGGTGTTGCCGGCGAGACGGCGGTAAAGCCGCATGGGATGCATCGTCGCCAATGGGTGGGATATTCCATGGCCGATGGAGTCTGCGCTCCGATGGCCGCACTTCTCCCTTATGGGGTCTGAAGTATGCAGCATAGCCCTTCGTCCTCCTGAAATGTGCTTGTTTGCGTGCGTTTTGAAGACATAACACCCCTTCTTGAGCCAAGAGCTCAACTGCGGGTGGTCACCGTACCGACCGGTTTTTTCCGATCGCTCGTTTTTTGCGAGGAGGCCCGTGCCTCCCTCTCCTGGCTCCCGAGCTTGACTGGGAGCGCGATCATGCACAGATTGGGAAGTAATTCAAGCCGATGAGCAAAAGATCAATCGAAAGTTTGAATCGCTGAGTTGATTGGAGGTGACAATACGCGCTTGCGGAAGCGCTTGTCAACAAATTTCTGAGATCGATATCAGGACTGGATAGTTCGGGAGAGTTCGCTGCAGGCTTTTATGAATAACCGTTTTAGTTCTATCGCAATGACCGAGTTGATACGGCTGATGGGTTGGGCCCTGGAGCGGCGCGAAAAGGGGGGATGGTCTCGCTACCATCGAGCCGGATATTTTTGACGGATGCAACGGCGAAGCGAATGGCGGATGGCCTCCGATGCGCCAGAGGACGGGGTAAGCCGGTAAAAAGGGATAAGGACGCCGGGTTGATGCGCGGCGATGCGGCGGCGCGGCTACTGTTGCAGCACCACCTGGTCGCCCTCTTTGAGCCCACTTGCGATCTCCGTCACGGAGCCGTTGGAAAGGCCTACTTTTACAGGCACTTTGCGCGTGCCGTCCTTCTGGCTGCGGTCGGGAACTTCGACCGATGCGTTCTTCTGGTTGTCGTAGAGGACGGCGTTTTCCGGCACCGTCAGCACGCCCTTGTGCTCGTCGAGCAGGATTTCGGCGTTGGCGGTCATGTTGGCCTTCAGCTCACCGCCGGGGTTGTTGATGGAGACGCGCACCTCGAAGGTGGTGACGTTGTCTTTTTCCACGCCCATGGGTGCGATCTTGGTGACTTTGCCGTAGAAGGGCCGGTCGCGGAAGCTCTCCACCTTGATGCGCGCGGGCTGGCCGAGATAGACGTGGGCGATGTCCGCCTCGTCCACCTTGCCCTGCACGTAAACCTGCGTGGTGTCACCTTCGGTCATGACCAGCGTCGCGGTTGATCCGAGAACGAGGATGGAGCTGACCGCGTCGCCGATCTCCACGTCGCGGGAAAGGATCACGCCGTCCATGGGCGCGACGATGGTGGTGTAGGAGAGCTGCTCTTCAAGCTGGTTGAGCGTGGCCTGGCTTTCGAGCACCTGCGCGCGGGCCTGCTTGAGCTTGGCTGCGTCCACGGCCACCTGCGCCTGCGCGGAGTTGCGGCGGGTGAGCGCGGCGAGATAATCGCGGTTGGCGTCGTCCAGCGCTTGGCGGCTCACGATGCCGTCTTTCTGCATCTCCAGGTTGCGGTCCAGCGTGGCCTTGTACATGGCCAGGTCGGGAGCGGCGGCGTTCACCTTATCCTGCACGATGTTGGCCTCATACGTGGCCACGTTGGCCTGCGCAGAGGCAAGCTGCGCGCGCTGCGCGTCCACCTGCGCGCGAATCTCCTGCTGGTCGAGCTGCGCCAGCTCCTGGCCCCTGGTGACGTGGTTGTTGATATCGACGAAGAGCTTTTCCACGATGCCCGAGGCCTTGCTTTTGACCTCGACCTTGGTGATGGGCTGAATCTTGCCGGTGGCCACCACCGACTGCGCGACATCGCCGCGCATGACCTTGGCGATCCGGTTGGGATCGATGGAGGCGCCTCTGGCCATGTGCGCAAGGCCGGTGCCGCACAGCAGCACCACCGCGCCGATGCCGGCGCTCAGCCATATCCAGAATTTCCTGTTTCTTCGCGGTGCAGCCACAAGATCCTCCCAGCCTCTTGAAAAAAGCGTGAACTTCCGAGGCGTAACGATCGGTGCGAAGAGACTTTCTGATAAGACGCCCCCAGCAGGCTTGTGTCACCTGCTGCACGAACTGTACGCAGGCGGGGCCGATCCGGTTCCGGAGATGCAATGTGGAACCGCGGCAAGATTCTGCGCGTATGGAACTACCGGATACCGTTCGAATCCGTCCAAGCGGCAAACGCCGGAATCCGAACATCGGGAATCATGCAGAACTTTTCAGATACGCTCGGCCAGGTCTTCCGCGCCATCATGGCCAATAAGCTGCGCAGCTTTCTGACCATGTTCGGAATCGCCTGGGGCGTGGGATCGCTGCTGGTGCTGGTGGGGCTGGGTGAAGGATTCCGCTCCGGGCAGCACCGGCAACTGGCCTCGTTTGGCAATGACGTGGTGATGATGTGGAATGGCACGGTGCCGGCGTTGGCCAATCAGCACACCGGCATGCGGCCCTATCAGCTTACGCTGGGCGACGAGGCGGCGATCCGCGCGCTGCCGCAGGTGAGGGCGGCGACCGGCTATCTGGACCGCAACGATCTTTACCAGGTAAGCGCGTACTCGAACACTTCGGGCGACGTAATGGGCGTGGAGCCCAACTTTGCCGCGGTGCGCTTTGTTCCGCTGGTTGAGGGGCGATTCATCAGCGACGACGACATCGTGAACCGGCGGCGCGTAGTGGTGCTGGGCTCGAAGAGCGCGACGCTGCTGTTTCCCGGCCGGCCCATGGTAGGCGAAACCATCACCATCAACGACACGGCGTTTACCGTCGTCGGCCGCGTAGGGCCCGTCAACCACGGCAACAACGACAGCGACAACCAGAAGCTCTACATTCCGCTGAGCGTCATGCAGGAGCTGTTTGCGATGAAGGGCGACAATATCGCACAGAACGCGCTGACGTCGATTCAGTATCAGCCGGCGGTAAAAAACGATGCGACGGCGGCGGTGGCAGCGGTACATCGCGTGATTGGCGAGCGGCACCGCTTCGATCCTGCGCTGACCGACGCCTTCAACGAGTGGAACACAATCCAGTCGAGCAAGATGGTGGGAGCCATCTTCGATGCAATGGACATCTTTCTGGGCGGTGTGGGCATTGTGACGCTGGGACTAGGCGCTGTGGGCATCATCAACATCATGCTGGTCTCAGTGACCGAGCGCACCCGCGAGATCGGGCTGCTGAAGGCGATTGGCGCGACGAAACGCAGCATCCTGGCGCAGTTTTTCTGGGAGGGCCTGCTGCTGACCGGCATCAGCGGGCTGATCGGGATTGCGGTTTCGGCAGGATTCATGGGTATTTTGCAGGCGACCCTCACTGGCAAGATGCCGGGATTCGATCCGCCGCGGCTGGTGCCGTGGTCGGCGGCGCTGGCGCTGGGTACGCTGCTGCTGAGCGGCGTGGCGGCGGGCCTGTATCCGGCCAACAAGGCGGCGCAGCTCGATCCGATTGAGGCGCTGCGCAGGGAGTGAAAAGGCGGGGACTAGGGAATAGGAAATTAGGGACTGGGAACGGACTGCGGGAGCGCGGCAGATGCTGAAGGACATCTTGGGCCAGGCGTGGGAGGCGATGATCTTCAACCGCCGGCGCACGGCCATCACCATGATCGGCATGGCCTGGGGCATCGTCACGGTGGTGCTGCTGCTGGCCTATGGCGTGGGGTTCAGCCGGGCCATTGAGGCCATCTTTGCGCAGTGGGGCACGAACGTGATCGGGGCTTTTCCGGGGCGCACCAGCCAGCAGGCCGGCGGCGACAAGGCGGGCACCAAGGTGCAGTTCACGCTGGACGACGTGGACCGCGTTGCGAACAGCGTGCCGGGCGTGTTTCACATCTCGCCGGTGGTGTGGAAAGACGTGACCGTGCAGAACGACATGCACACCTATACGTGGACGGCGAACGGCGTGCGGCCGGCGTTCCAGGACATCTGGAAGCTGGGCACCGAGGCAGGCCGATTCTTCAACGGGCAGGAGGACCAGCAGCGCGCGCATGTGTGCGTGATCGGCTCAGAGGCCAAGACCAAGCTGTTCTCGGGCGAATGGGCCATCGGCCAGAACATCCGGCTGAACGGCGTGATCTTTACGGTGATCGGCGTGCTGAGCCCCAAGATGCAGGAGGGCGACGGC
Organism: Acidobacteriaceae bacterium; assembly: GCA_030038195.1. GTDB lineage: Bacteria > Acidobacteriota > Terriglobia > Terriglobales > Acidobacteriaceae > Telmatobacter. The sequence continues at coordinate 25,323 of JASHPJ010000095.1, read as the reverse complement.
GACGACCGCAACCGGCAGATTTACGTGCCGTTCAACACCATGAGCGACCTGGCCGATACGCACTACCTGAGCGGCATCTGGTTTAACTATCACGGCGACCACGAGCAGATTGAGAAGAGCCTGCGCGAGACGCTGGCCGCGGCGCACCGCTTCCGTCCGTCGGATCACAACGCGGTCTTCGTGGCCAACCTGATGACGCAACTGGCGCAGTTCCACATCCTGTCGATTGCGCTGGAGGTGCTGCTTTCGATGGTGGGCTCGCTCACGCTGGGCATTGCAGGCATCGGGCTGATGAACATCATGCTCGTCGCCGTGCAGCAGCGCACGCGCGAGATAGGCGTGGAGAAGGCGCTGGGCGCGCAGCGGCATCACATCCTGCTGCAGTTCATGGCCGAGGCGCTGGCGATCACCGGCGTAGGCGGCGCACTGGGCATTGCGCTGGCCTACGCGATCTCTGCGATGGTGGGGCGGATCACGTTTTACAGCGCGATTGCCAGCAATGCATCGGATGCCGATATCCGGCTGCTGATCTCGCCCGCTTCGGTGATCGTAGCCACGGCGATCCTGATCGTCACGGGGCTGGTGAGCGGGATGATTCCGGCGATCCGCGCGGCGAATCTGGATCCGATTGAGGCGCTCAGGTACGAGTAGTGTGACGGCGTTACGGTTTTGCGGCGGCCATCCTGGCGCGCATACGGTTTTCGGCGTCGGTGGGCCAGTACTTGCAGTTGAGGCGGATGAAGACCGAGGTATAGGGCACGGTCAGGTTGGTCTTGAGCACGAGCACACGGAAGGTCTGGCCGGCCTGGCCCATCTCGGCGATGAGCTTGTCGTGCAGCTCGGAGTCGACCTTGTAGCCGCGCAGCACTTCGGCGATCTGCCTGCGGTACTCGGATGCACCGGGCGCGTCCTGGTCGGGCACAAAGGGCAGCTCGGCGTCCATGAAGATTTCGGGGCGCACGTGGATGGAACTGTCGATCTGCTGGAGCACATAGCGGACCACGTCGATCTGGTCTGCGTTGGTCTCGATGGTCTCGACGCCGGGCGAGGTCTGCAGCGGGTAAGCCGAGTCGGCGATGAGAATCCAGTTGCGATGGCCGAGCAGCGGCAGGCGCTCGGCGAGCGTGGTCTTCCAGCCGGTTTGCGCGCCGGTCCGCGCGGCGAATGGGACGATGAGAAGGGTGAGAACAAGGAAGGCTTTGCGCATGAATCGGTCTCCTCGATGCACAGTTTGGGAGAAGTATATCGCCCTGCGCGGTCAGCCGATGAGACGCGCCATCCAGGCAGCGAGCGCGCGCTGATCGTCGTTGCCGCCAGCCTGTGTGGCCTGCACGTTGCGCTGCTCCTGCTCCTGGCGGTTCTGGCTCAGCTTGAATTTGCCTTCGATGCGCTCGATGGGAATGCGGAAACCCATGATGTTGCCAAGCATGGTGCGGCGATAGCCTTCGGGCAGGCTGCGCCACTGGCCGGCATAGGCCGGATCGTGCATCGCGATGAGATCGGCAAGCAACGCCTCCTTGCCGGCGTCGTCTTCCACCAGTGCGAGCGTGCCGTAGGCGTGGATGGCGATGTAATTCCACGTGGGCACGGAAAGCTCCTCTTCGTAGAGCGAAGGCGAAACGTAGCTGTGCGGACCGGGAAAGACTACCAGCGTCTCGCGGCCGGCAAGGGACTGCCAGTGCCGGTTGGCGCGGGCGAAGTGGCCTTCGAGCAGGCCGTGCGGGCCTTCGTCTTTCACGACCAGCGGAAGATGCGTGGCTACGGGGACGCTGTCGCCGTCAGCCTCAGTCTGCGGACCAAAGAGGATGGCGAAGGAGTAGGCGCGCATGGCTTCGAGGAGCGTTGCGCGATCGGTGACCTGGTTGAACTTCGGCGTGTACATCGTCTATCCCCAGGGCTGAAGCTCCATGTTCTTTTAGCGGATGGAGATGTACGGGCTTAAAGCCCGTACATCTCAACTAAAGCCCCGTACCTTTCAAGCTGAAGCATCTACCTCCGTCATCGTATCGAAAGGCTCTCAGGATTCGGCGGCAGGCCCGGCTTTTTTGTGCGGCAGCAGGGAATCGAGAAACAGCAGACAGGCTCCGATGACGATGGAGCTGTCGGCCACGTTGAAGTCGGGCCAGTGGTAGTGGACGATGTGAATCTCGACGAAATCGACCACCGAGCCGTAGACGATGCGGTCGTGCACGTTGCCGATGGCGCCGCCCAGGATGAGCGCCAGCGCCACGGTGGTGAGCGTGACGCGGCTGCCCAGGCGGATCAGCGCGACCAGCACGGCCGCGGCGGCGAGCAGCGTGAAGGCGATGAGGCAGACGCGGACCGTGTGCGGCGAGGCCGAGTCGACAAACATGGAAAAGGCCGCGCCGTCGTTGGTCCAGTGGGTGATGCGCAGCACGCGCGGAATGACGGGGATGGCTCCGCCGATCTCGATATGATGCGCGACCCAGGTCTTGGTGAGCCGGTCGGCGACGAAGACCAGGGCGGAGATGAGCAGCAGCCAGGGCAGGCGCTTGGGTGCAGGCCAGGTCACGCGGCATCCTCCGCTTGCGGAGGATTGACGCCCATCTCTTGGAGCGCTGACTGGCAGCGCATGCAGACGTCGCGCCAGATGCCGTAATCGGAGACCTCGGGCATGAAGTTCCAGCAGCGGGCGCATTTGTGGCCGCTGGCGGGCAGAGCAGTCACGCACAGTTCGCTGCCGGCCACTACGCGCACGGCCGAGACGTTGATGATCTCTTTCAATCCTGTAGCGTAACGCTGGAGCAGCTCAAGCTGCGCGCCGGATGCGGCAATCTCAAGCTCGGCTTCGAGTCCCTTGCCAATGCGCTTGGCCTGGCGCGCATCTTCGAGCACGCGGAGCGCCTCATCGCGCACGGTGAAGAGCTGCTTCCATTCGTCGAGCAGCTTTGTTGGGTTCTCAGAGAAGATTTCTTCGGGCCTGGGGAAGAGCGCCAGGTGCACGCTCTCTGCGCGCCCGGCGACGGTGGGCAGATGTTCCCATACTTCATCCGCGGTGAAGCTGAGGATGGGCGCAACCAGCCGCACGAGCGCTTCTGTGATCCGCCACAGCACCGTCTGCGCGGAGCGGCGGGCGTGACTCGACGGTGCGAAGGTATACATGCGGTCCTTGAGCACGTCGAGATAGAAGGCGCTCAGGTCCACGATGGCGAACTCGTTCACGGCGTGATAGACGCGATGAAACTCGAATGCCTGGTAGAAGCCGAGAATCTTTTCAGCAAGCTCGCGGGTGCGGGCCAGCATGTAGCGGTCGAGCGGCAGCAGTTCCGCTTCGGGCACGCGGTCCTGTTCAGGGAAAAAGCCGTGCAGGTTGCCCAGCAGGAAGCGGAAGGTATTACGCAGCTTGCGATAGAGCTCGGCGCAGCGCTGCATCAGGTTTTCGCTGGCGGCCATGTCTTCTCTAAAATCAACCGACGCGACCCAGAGGCGCACGATCTCGCCGCCCATGCGGTTGGCGATGTCTACCGGGTCGACGCCGTTGCCCAGGGATTTCGACATGGCGCGGCCCTGCTCGTCGAGTGTCCAGCCGGCGGTGGCCACGTGCGAGTACGGCGCGCGGCCGCGCAGCGCAACCGATGTGAGCAGCGACGAGTGGAACCAGCCGCGGTGCTGGTCGCCACCTTCTAAATAGAGAACCTCGGGGCGTTTTACGCCACTTTCCGTCTGGAAGGATTTGTAGATCGATTGAAGGTCTGCATCCGATTCACAGACAGCAAGCCAGCTCACGCCGGAGTCGAACCACACGTCGAGGATGTCGGTTTCCTTGCGGAATGCTGCGCCGCCGCACTTGGCGCACTTCGCGCCGACAGGCAGCAATTCGGCAACGTCGGTGGTGTGCCACGCCTCGGCGCCTTCACGCTCGAAGAGGTCGACAATCTTGCGATTCAGGCCCGCGTCGAGGATAGGCTCGTTGCAGCCTTCGCAGAGAAACACGGCGATAGGCACACCCCAGATGCGCTGGCGGCTGATGCACCAGTCGGGGCGCGTGGCGATCATGTTGGTGATGCGCTCTTTGCCCCAGGCTGGGTCCCAGGTGACCTTGTCGATCTCCTCGATGGTCAACTGCCGGAAGGTCGTCTCGGTGCCGTCGGCGCGCTTCATCGGAGTTTCGAGGCCAATGAACCACTGCTCGGTGGCGCGGAAGATGACTGGATTATGGCAGCGCCAGCAGTGCGGGTAGGAGTGCTCAAGATTCGCGCTGCCCAGCAGTGCGCCGCTGGTCTTGAGCATGTCCACGATGACCGGATTGGCGGCCCAGACCTTGAGGCCGTCAAAGGGCGGCGGCGTGGCTTGGGTCCATGCGGCGGGATCGACGTGGATGGAACCGGCGGCGTCGACGCGGCAGGTGGGGTCGAGACCATAGCGCTGTCCGGTGTAGAAGTCGTCTGCGCCGTGCGCCGGCGCGGTGTGCACGGCGCCGGTGCCAGTGTCGGCCGTAACGTAGGTGGCCAGCACGCCCAGGACGGTGCGCTCCAGGAACGGATGCTTGTACTCGGTCTTTTCGAGTTTCGAGCCTTTGAAGCGGGCGATCTCAGTTGTGTCCTGCAGGCTGCATTGGGCCTTCACGGCTTCAGCCAGCTCGGCGTCGACGATGTAGACGGGCACAGATTCGTGGTCTCCCACCCGCGCGCCAGAAGAAAGGCGCGAGGATGGGGCATGGGAGTCTTCTGGCTGGTTGGGTGTTGCTTTTGCTTCGAGGGCGACGTACTCGAAGTCGGGATGGAAGGCGACGGCGAGCGATGCGGGCAACGTCCAGGGCGTGGTGGTCCAGATGATGGTGTAAACCTCGCGACCGGCCAGCTCGGAAGAAATATTTCCGGGGTCCGAGGTCATCCGGTAGCGCACAAATACCGAAGGGCTGGTATGCTGCTCGTACTCGACTTCTGCTTCGGCTAATGCGGTCCGGTCGTGGATGCACCAGTAGACCGGCTTGAGGCCGCGGTAGACGAAGCCTTTCTCGAGGAAGCCGTAAAAGGCTTCCAGCGTGCGGGCCTCGTAGTCGCGGGACATGGTTTTGTAAGGCGTCTGCCAGCGGCCAAGACAGCCGATGCGCTCGAACTGGGAGGTCTGCAGATCGACATACTTCTGCGCGTAGGCGCGGCAGGCATCTAAAACGGCTGGAGCGGGCATCTCCAGCTTTTTGCGGCCCAGCTTCTCGTCGACCTTGATCTCGATGGGCAGGCCGTGGCAGTCGAAGCCGGGAACGTAGGGCGCGTCGTAGCCGGCCATGGTCTTCGACTTGACGACAAAGTCTTTGAGGCCTTTATTGAGTGCGTGACCAAGATGGATGGGTCCGTTGGCGTAAGGGGGCCCGTCGTGAAGGAGGAATGCGCGACGGCCGCAGCCGGCTTTTCTGATCTCTTCCCAGAGACGCAGCGAGGCCCACCGGGCCAGGCGAAGCGGTTCATTCTGAGGCAGATTGGCCTTCATGGGGAAGGCGGTTTGCGGCAGTGTGAGAGTCGCCTTTAACTCCGGCGCAGGGGGCATCGTAACTCCGATTTGTGGTGCGTACTTTTTCACTTACCAGTTTAAATGGCAATGCAGTGACTTTTGGGTAACAAACGGCGCTGGGGGATCGTCTATTGTTTATGGAAGCCCCGAAGCCGGCGGAATATGACTCTGTGGATATTGAAGTCACTTCCCAAGGTGACTTCCGTGGCGAGACAACTTCGAGCAAGCTCCAGCATAATAGAGCGATGGGCCTGTTTTCGGGCAAGCTCCAGTCTGGACAGGCAAGCCCGCCGCGGCGGGCAAGGACAACTGAGCCGGCAACAACTATGGCAAACGAGCTACTGACACAGACAGAAGCGGAACCCCGGTCAGGCGCCGACCTCCCGGAGAGGCATGATCTAGACGCCTTTCTGGGCAACGCTTTTGAGGAAAAGCCCATCTGGACAGGGCTTTACGAGAGCATCCGCGACGTTTTCTTCCCCCCCAAGCTGCCCCCGCTGGAGCTGACCTCCACGCCGATTCCGGTCCCGGACCGGATGGCGGTGAAGGCCAATCCCTGGGCCATCGGCATCTCTACCACGATGAATCTGGCCGTTGCCCTCATCGTGTTGTTTTTTGTGGGCAAAAAAGTGATTGAGACGGTCAAGCCAAACCTGCTCACGTCTATCCAGATCAGCGACTTCAAGGCGCCCAAGGACCTGAAGATGGCCGGCGGCGGCGGCGGTGGCGGCGACCGCAGCATTCTGCAGGCCAGCAAGGGCAAGCTGCCGCTGCTGGAAAAACAGCCGGTCGTGCCACCCCAGGTGCAGACCTTCGACAAGCCCAAGATTCCCATGCCGGCAGCCATCGACGTGCAGAAGAACATTACGCTGCCGGATAATCCAACCATGCCGGTGATCGGCATGAAGACCTCGGCCAACGTTGTGCTTTCCAATGGAACCGGCAACGGCGGCGGCATGGGCACAGGCAGCGGCGGCGGCCTGGGCTCCGGCAGTGGCAACGGCTACGGTCCCGGTGAGGGCGGCAATACGGGCGGCGGCGTCTACCAGATCGGCGGACGGGTCTCGCCGCCGGTGGCGCTGGTGACGCCCGAGGCCGAGTTCTCTGACGAAGCTCGGCGGGCCAAGTACCAGGGCGTCTGCCTCATCTCGATGATCGTGGATGCCAATGGCAATCCGCAGAACCCGCGTGTGGTGCGCGCGCTGGGCATGGGCCTGGACGAAAAGGCCCTGGAAGCGGTGAGGAAGTACAAGTTCAAGCCGGCGATGAAAGATGGCAAGACGCCGGTGCCGGTGATGATTACCGTCGAGGTGAACTTCAGGTTGTATTAGCAGGGAATTGGTGGAAGCGAAAAGAGCGAGGCGTGATGGCGCTTCGCTCTTTTATTTCGCTGACGAGGATTGCGTGAGGTACTGAGCGGTCAGCAATCCATTCATATGGTCATCGATCCTCTTTGTGCTCATTGTCCATGAAAACCAGAGGAACCAAACCCCATGAAGGACTGTCCATCCGTGTGACTGAACTACCTTGTCCGCCGAGGTAACTGTTCCGAATGGATTCTGTTCGGTATGGCACGCAATAAGCGTACAGGGCTGACCGCCTTTATATTCCCCGATAACGCAGTCAAAAATGAGTATCGAAACTCCATTGTGCTGTCCCTCGATTACGTTCCAGACCTGTCTTATTCGTTGTCCGGAGGGGTGAAAGTGCGAAATCCAAGCCGGAAGAGGCGAACCAATTTTGAGATGTGCAGGGTTCCACCACCACTTTGGGGGAGCAGAAGGCCCAATGTACTGGAAACTCCATCTGGCAGCAAACGCGCGCATCGCCCGCGCGCGGAACATATGGAAGATCCGGACCCCGCCCAAAGCCAGCAAGACCATGGCCACTATGGATAGAAAATAGATCGGTGTCACAGCGGTCATTTTGACCCGTCCACATGATCATGTCCAGCATGACCTGACCCTTCGCATTTTCGATCCGTTCGTTGTGACTAATCATCACCGCTACTGCTTGATAACGGTGCCGTCGCGCAGGCGGATTTCGCCCCAGCCGCCGTTAAGCGGGCTTGGCTTGAACGGCGCTTTGGCCGCTTCCTTCTCGTCGATCTCGATGCCCCAGCCGGGCTTCTCGCTCACCCACAGGTAGCCGTCGCGCATCTCGGGGCAGCCCTGGAAGATGGCCTGGGTGCGCTCGTTGAAGGGTGTGTACTCCTGGATGCCGAAGTTGTAGCTGACAATGTCGAGCGTGACATTGGCCATGTGGCCCACCGGCGAAACGTCGCCGGGGCCGTGCCATGCGGTCTTCACCCCGAACTGCTCGGCCAGGATGGCGATCTTGCGTCCGGAGCTGAATCCGCCTACCTGCGAGAGATGGCAGCGGATGTAGTCGATGAGCCGTTCTGCAATCAGCGGCTGCCACTCGTGCGGATTGTTGAACAGCTCGCCCATGGCGATGGGCGTGGCGCAGTTCTGGCGAATCTGGCGGAAGTAGTCGATGTCCTCGGGCGAGAGCGGATCTTCGAGGAAGAACATGCGGTACTGCTCGGCTTCTTTGCAGAACTGCACGGCCTCGTTGGGCGTGAGCCGCTCGTGCATGTCGTGGAGCAGTTCGACCTCGTCGCCCAGCTCGCGGCGGCAGATTTCCAGCAGCTTGAGCCCACGGCGCATCTGGTAGGCGGGCTCGAAGAGCGGCTTGTCGTGGAGCGGCTTTACCGAGGTGTTGCCGCTGTGCGACGAGCCATAGCCGGCCATGCCGGGCAGGCCCACCTGCACGCGGATGTTGCGGAAGCCCTGCGCCAGATATTGCTTCGCATTGGCCACCACGTCTTCAAAATCGTCGCCGCTGGCGTGCGCGTAGGTATCCACGGCCTCGCGGCACTTGCCGCCGGCGAGCTGGTAGACGGGCATGCCGGCCTGGCGCCCCTTGATGTCCCACAGTGCCTGGTCCACGCCGCTGATGGCGTTGTTGAGCACCGGGCCGTTGCGCCAGTAGGAGCTGTCGTAGCACGACTGCCAGATGTCCTCGATGCGGTCCGTCGTTTTGCCCAGCAGAAAGGGCCTGAGGTAAAGCTCCACGGCGGGCTTCACTAGGTCGGCGCGCTGCGTGAAGGTAGCGCAGCCGTAGCCGTAGAGGCCGTCCTGGTCGGTGGTGATCTTCACCACCGTGAGGCGCACGCCCTCGGGCTGGCACTCGATAACGCGGATGTCCTTGATACGCGGCTGCGGCAGGCCGCGCATGGCGCGGGCTACCTGTTCGTCGGCGAGTGTGAAGCGCGGCGCGAGCGCGAGCGTACCGGCTGCTCCGGCAATGGATTTGAGCAAGCCGCGGCGTGGGATCGGCATGATGTGGCCCTCCATGAATGGAATATGTTGAAGAACAAATCTTCAGGCCACGCAATTCTATGACATGGGAGCGGAGTTGGCGGAGATTGCGGTGTTCGCGGAGTTAGATGGTTAGGTTCGTGCTTTCCCAGGTCTCTTGAGAGACCTGGGGCACTCATTACCCATTTTCGTGCTGATTCACGCGCGGGTGAAATATGCGGCGAAGGAGAAGATGATCAGTGCTACTCCAAAGACCGCGAACCAGCGGCGTTGTTCGACAAAAACGAGCGATATGGTTGGAATACGAAACTTGTACAAGAATGCAGTCAGTGTTTCCCCGAGTGTTTGAAAAAAGCTCGGGAACAGACCGAGCGCGGTCATCAGTGTTCCCACGAAAAGCCCGTTGATGAACTGATGGACGTTGATCATCGCTTTACGCCACCAGATCCGACAGCGGCGAGAAGCGGTAACGGGCTTTCTCGATCGGCGTGCCGACAACCTCGATGCGGCCCAGATCGCGGGTGCCTACGCCCAGATGCTCGGCCAGGAGCAGGGTGCTGTCGCACTTTTCGAAGGGAGGCACACCGCGGTCGGCCATGGGGTTGAAGCCCATGATGGCGGTGGCGACAGCGTCGGTCGAGACGCAGTTGAAGCCGGCGATCAGCAGGCCGGGATGAACGGGCTGATGAATCCAGCCGGGCTCCTGGTTGGGCAGCTCGCCGCCGGTCATGGTATAGATACCATCGATGACCGCCAGATGAACCGGCCGCACGGCAACCAGCTCGGCGGTGATGCGCGGCACGCGGTAGCCTGGGTCTTTCGAGTTGGTCTTGTCCACCAGCGGCGGCGCGCTCTTGGGCGGCACGCGCGAGCCGGTGTGCATGGGCTCGCGATAGCCTACGGGCACGATGCTGGGCGCGTCTTCCGGCGCTTCGCGGCTGTAGATGGTGCAGGGCGTGATGCCGAAGCAGTTCTTCATCGAGAGCGTGACGCCGGCGGTGCGGTGCTGTTTGAGCTTGGCCAGCGAGACAAAGACGTCGCAGTCGCGATAGGAGTGGTTCAGGTCATAGCCGGCATACATCATGCCGTCGCCGGGAACCATGAACCGCGCATAGCTCTTGCCGCTACCCAGGAAGTTGGTGTTCTCGAACTCCACGTGGGGTGCGGCGCCGGCGAATTCCTTGGGATTCCAGCCAGCGGAGATCATGAACTCTTCGAGCGGCGTAGTGCCCACCGGCGCGCTTTCCAGCAGCCGGATGCGCTGCGCTCCAGCCTTGCCCAGCAGGTAAACCAGCGCGCCGATGACCTGCGGATGCACCCAGTGGGTCATCTGGTTGGGCATGGCCTTGAGCTTGTCGTTGGCCGGGCCGGTCATGTTGAGCTTGATGGCCACGGTCTTGCCGCGCACCAGCGTATCGATGCCGCCCAGCTGATCGAACATGGCAGAGAGCGTGTCGATCACCTGGCGGTTGTACTCCGCGCACCGGCCCACGGCGACGCGGCTGGTATACATGTGCTGCGCGCGGAGCAGGCGGGACGGCGTGAGCAGCGCGCCAGCGACCAGGCCTGCGGCGCCCAGGAACTCCCTGCGGGAACAAGCGGTCTTCATGGTCTGATTCCTCTCGATCTTTACGGCAGCGTACGATGCGAGCTGGCCGGCGAGCATGCGACCCGGCCGGAATTGGCCCCATTGTACTCCCGCCGGAACTGGGGCGTCAGCAAATTTGCGGAGCCTGTCTGGCGCTCCGGAACCGGCCGCGTTCTCCCGTGGGAAACGCGGGTTATTTCTGCCGGGAAGTGTATTTTGGATGTGAGCATCCGGCCGTCTTTTGATCCTGACCGTAACAGGGCCGCCGCTGGCGTGCGATTCTGTGAACCGATCCCCGCACAATTCGAGGCTCTGCCCTGCGCTGCGCATCCTGTTTGCGGCGCTGCTGGCAGGCGCGGCGTGCGTGGCGCCGGCGCTCGATCCGGCCACGCCGCTGGCCGGTTATGGCCGGCAGGGGTGGGCTATGGAGAGCGGCCTGCCGCAGAACACGGTACAGGCGCTGGCGCAGACGCGCGACGGATTTGTATGGGCAGGAACCGAAGCCGGGCTGGTGCGGTTCGACGGCGTGGGCTTCACTGTCTTTGACCGCAACTCCACGCCGGCGCTGCCGGGGAACGACATCCACTGCCTGCTGGCGGATGCCGGCGGCGCGCTGTGGATTGGAACCAGCGCCGGCCTGGCGCGCTGGCGGGACGGCGCAGTTACGGTGTTTTCCACGCGCGACGGCCTGCCAGCCAACGGGATTCGCTCCTTTGCGCAGGCGGCGGATGGAACCCTGTGGGTCTGGACTGACGCCGGACCGGCGCGGCTGGATGGGCAGCGTTTTATCCCGGCTGACCAGGTGAGCGCCGGCAGAAGCCAGGGATGGTCCGATGCGGCTACGCGGGCCGGGGTCGATCTGGAGGGAGTGGTGAGTGAAACTGCGCTGCCCGGCGGGGAGACAGCCGTGGCCACCAACAGCGCGGTGATCGTGGTGCGCGGCAACGGCGTAGCGCAGCGGCTCGCCGCCGGCAGGGAACTGCCGGGCAGCCGCGTGCAGGTACTGTTTACCGACCGCGCGGGCAGCCTGTGGATCGGGACCAACAGCGGGCTGGCGCGGTTTTCGCCGGGCCGGCTTGAGCTGCTGCCGGCCACCGATCCGCTGGCGCGCTCGTCGGTTCTGGCGCTGATGGAAGACCGCGAGGGCGACCTGTGGGTGGGCACGGAGACGGATGGGCTGCACATCCTGCGCGACCAGCGCTTCCGTGTCATCGGCGCGCGGGAAGGGCTGTCGTCCGACAATACCACCGCGGTTACCGAAGATGGCGCAGGCACGCTGTGGGTGGGCACGGCCGGCGATGGACTCACGGCGCTGCGCGAGCGCGGCGGCGCGCTTGCGCCGGTGCGCAGCTACTCGGTGGCCAACGGGCTGGCCAGCGATGTGATCCTGTCGCTGGCTGCCGCCGCGGACGGCGACCTGTGGGTGGGCACGCCCGATGGCCTGAGCCGGATTCGCACGGAAAGTATAACGACCTTTACCTCGGCCGACGGCCTGCCTGACGACTTCATCCGCTCGCTGCTGGTGGATGCCGACGGCTCGCTGTGGATCGGCACGCGCCGCGGGCTCGCGCATTGGGCGAATGCCGGTCAGGCCGCGGGCAGGATGCGGATTTACACGCAGGCCGATGGGCTGGGCAGCGACCTGGTGGGCGCCATGACCCGCGACGCGCAGGGCGACCTGTGGATCGCCACGCTGAGCGGGCTGTCGCGTCTGCGTGGCGGCACTCTTGCCAATTACACCCGCGCCAATGGGCTTTCAAGCAACGTGGTGACGGCCTTGCTCGCCGAGCCCGGCGGCGCGCTGCTCATCGGCACGGAAGACCGTGGATGGGACGCGTGGAACGGACAAAGCTTTTCCGCGGACCACGACAGCCCGGCGGCGCAGACGGCGGTGCACGCGATTCTGGATGACCGGCGCGGCCACCTGTGGTTCGCCACCGGCAACGGGATTGCGCGCTGCGATGGGAACGCGGCGAATGCGGCCGGCTGCGCGCACTGGACCGAGTTTGGTCCCGCAGATGGCCTGCGCAGCCGCGAGATGGCGACCAACAGCCATCCCTCGGCGTGGCGCGCGCAGGACAGCCGGCTCTGGTTTACCACGCCCAAGGGGCTGGCGGAGGCCGATCCGGCGCACTTCCATCTCAACGCGCTCGCGCCGCCCGTGGCTCTCGAAAATTTTCTCGTCGACGACCATCCGCAGCCGCTGCGCGGGACAGGCTCCCGGATGAGGGTCGAGGCCGGGCATGTGCATTTCGAGTTCGACTACGCCGGGCTGAGCTTCGTTGCGCCGCAGAAGGTGCGCTACCGCTACATGCTGGAGGGCTTCGATCGCGGCTGGACCGAGGCCGGCAGCCGGCGCGCGGCGTACTACACCAACATTCCGCCGGGGCGGTACACGTTTCGCGTGCAGGCGGCCAACAACGACGGCGTGTGGAACAGGGAGGGCGCCGCGCTCACCTTCGAGCTGCGCCCGCACTTCTACCAGACGGTCTGGTTTTACATGCTGCTGGTGGCGGCGATCGTCGGCGCGGTGATTCTGGTGATCCGGCGGCGGCTGCGGCGTGCCAAGCGCGAGTTCCAGGCCGTGCTGCGCGAGCGCAGCCGCATCGCCCGCGAGATTCACGACACGCTGGCGCAGGGATACGTGGGCATCTCCGTGCAGTTGGAGGTGCTGGCGGAGTTGCTGCGCCTGCGCAAGGTGGAGGCGGCGCAGGAACAGCTCGACACCACGCGCGAGCAGGTGCGCGAAGGACTGGCCGATGCGCGCCAGTCGATCTGGGCGCTGCGCACGCAGGACGCAGGCGAAACCACGCTGCCGGTCAGGCTGCGCCGGGTGGTGGAATCCGCCGCGGGCAACGGCCTGGAGTCGCATTTCAGCGTCTTTGGTGCGTACCGGCCGCTGCCCGCGGAGACGGAGCAGGAATTGCTGCGCGTGGCCCAGGAAGCCGTCCATAATGTTAAGAAGCATGCGGCGGCCAGCCAGCTTTTTGTGCAACTGGAGTACGGGCTGGCGACGATCGCGCTCGAAGTGCGAGACAATGGGCGGGGCGGCGCAAGCGCTGCGCGGGCGCCTGCCGGGCACTTCGGGCTCACCGGCATGCACGAGCGCGCGGCGGCCATCGGCGGCATGCTGCAGGTGACCAGCGCGCCGGGAGAGGGAACTGCAGTGAGGCTCGAGGCGCCCGCACCGGAAGCCGCGAAAGAGTTGCGATGACGAGAGAGACAATTCGCGTACTGGTGGTCGAAGACCATAACGTGGTGCGGCAGGGACTGGTGGCCCTGCTGAAGGTGGCGGAAGGCCTGGAGGTGGTGGGCGAAGCTGCGGACGGCGCGGAAGCCATCGCGCAGTATCGCAAACACCAGCCCGACGTGACGCTCGTCGACCTGCGGCTGCCGCGGATGAGCGGCGTGGACGTGATTCAGCGCGTGCGCATGGAGGCGCCACAGGCGCGGTTCATCGTGCTCACCACGTATGACGGCGACGAGGATATCTACCGCGCTCTGAAGGCCGGCGCGAAGGCCTATCTGCTGAAAGGCATGACCAGCGAGGAGCTGATCTCGACCATCCGCATCGTGCACGAGGGGAAATCGCATATTCCGCCGGTGATTGCCGAGAAGCTCGCCGAGCGCATGGGAGCCGAAGAGCTGACGCCGCGCGAGTTCGACGTGCTGGAGCAGATTGTGCACGGCAAGAGCAACAAGGAGATTGCGGCCGAGCTAGACGTTTCAGAGGCCACGGTCAAGACCCACATCAACAGCCTGCTGGGCAAGCTGGGCGTGACGGACAGAACCCAGGCAGCGACGGCGGCGATTCAGCGTGGCATTGTTCCCCTCGAATCGCTGAGGAAGCCGAAATCATGAAGGCCAGGGCCCGAACATTCTGGACGATCTGCGCAGCTGTGTGCTGGCTGACGATGGCGCCGGCGGAGACGGCCGCATGGCGGCAGGCGACGCAGAGCGAGCTGGCCTCAGTGCTGCCGTCGCGCGCGCCGGTCATCAGCGAGCATATTGAGACAGAGATGCGCACCGCGTCCGGCATCGTGGATACACGCGGGCGGTTTATCGCCGGCGTGGTGCTCATTACCGCCGGCTACTCGGCGGACGGAAGATACTCGCACTACCTGCTGGTGCAAGCGCCGGTGCGGATCGGCGGCATCGCGCTCAAGCCGGGCCAGTACGTCTTTGGCTGGACCCGCGCGGAAAACGGCGACTCGCTGAGCGTGCACTTCAACGACGCGGCCACCGGCGCGCTGGTAGGCACCACCGACGCGCGCTGGATCGCCGGCTCGGGGCGCATCGAGAGCCTGCGCATCTGGCCGCCGCAGGACAAGGAGCTGATTCAGATTGGCCGGTTCGGGATTCCGTATAAGCTGGGCGCCGAGTAGCACAGGGACCGTCCTGGCGCTCACCATCCTGAACGCAAAAATGCGCGTCCGGGATGGGGCGCTGCATTGCCGGGGCAGACTTAGAGCCTGTCCAAAAATGTCTAAAAACTTGATGTTTTGAAAGGGCACGGCTGAAGTCATGCCCTTGCAAGGCTCTTGCCTTGTTCTGAAAAGTTTTAAAACAGGCTGTTAGAAGAGAAATCTCGTCGTTATAGCGATCTCGTGGTTGTAGCTGTGGAAATGGCTGGTAGCGATCTGCACGCCGCCGCCGGCGCATATCGCCAGACGGCTCTTGGGGCTCTCCGGCCTGAGCTTGCGGGCTACAAGCAGGCCGGGCGTGGCAAAGACCTGGTTCTTGCCGTCGTTGGCGCCGCCCTTGAAATACGTAGCGTTGAACTCGACCTCCGGCCAGAAGTACTTGGCCACGCGCGCCTGCATGGCCGTGTTCCAGGCGATGGTGCGGCCCAGCTTGGCCGTGTCTTTCACCGGCAGGCTGCCGCCGATGGTGCTCTGCACGTCAAACCATTTGTAGCCTTTGGCCACGCCCAGAGTGGGCCCGACGGACGCGTCGGTGCTGCCGTTTTTGTAGCTGCCGGTGGGAATGGTTCCCAGCAGGGACGCGCTCATCATGTAGTTGCCATGGGTGGCGTTGCCGGAGAGGAAGCGGTACTTCAGCAGGAACGACATGTCACCCGCGCCGTTGGCCACCGCCGGCGAGCTGTGGATGAGATACGGAGGCAGGTTGGTGTCGATCTCGGTGTTGGCAAACGGGATCAGGTTAAAGCCCTTGCTGCCGTCAATGTTCCAGGTCTGCACGCCGTTGGTGGCGGTCTGGCGATAGAAATCGGTGCGCCCCACCTGGATGAGTCCGACGAAACCGGTGATCAGCGGCGGCGGCCACGCAGGCTGCTTGGACTGCGTCTGCGACGTGCGCTGTTCCCAGTTGGAAAAGAAATTCTGCTGCGCTGGCAGGGATGCGGACAGGGCGAGTGTAGCAAACAAACAAATAGCGATAGAACGCATTTCGACCTCACGAAAAAACAGGGAAAACTCGTGAGGAGCATGACAGGCCACAGGCACAAGGAACAACCAACTTTTGGTTGAGGCGAGAGTCCATCCACCGGCCAGCGCGGTTATGGGAGTGGGTGAGGGGCGTCGCGTACACTGGACGGTGTTGCCTTAGAGCCATGTGGATGAAAACGATGCAGAGTTTCAGGCCGCTGGCCCTGCTGATTCTGGCTGCGGCCGCGGCCAGGTGCGGCGCGCAGGCGCATTTTGACGCCGAGGCGGTGCGGCTCAATAATCGCGGTGTGGCGCAGATGGGCCAGCAGTTCACTAACCGCGCAGCCGCGAGCTTTGCCGAGGCCTTCAAGAAGGACCCCACGCTGGCGCAGGCCGAGGTGAACGAGGGCATTGCGCTGCTCACGCTGCAAAAACTGGATGACGCCAGGAAGGCGCTGCGCGCCGCTCTCGCCCTTGACCCGAATAGCGCGCAGGGATGGTACAACCTGGGCCTGGCGCAGCACGCGGACAACGAGCTGGACGACGCACTGGCTAGCTTTCAGCGTGCGGCCAGGATCGATCCGCACGATGCGGATTCGCTTTACTTCGTGGGTGTCTGCTACCAGGAGATGAAGCAGTACGGCAAGGCCGTCGACGCCTTCGAGCAGGTGCTGAAGGTGCAGCCGCTGCACGCTTCGGCGGAGTTCGGATTGGCGCGGGCGCTGCAGCGCAGCGGCCATGTGGACGAAGCCCGCGCGCACTTCAAGGTCTTTCAGCACCTGGCGAGCACCAAGATTTCCGCGCCTATCGGGCTGGCGTATGGCGAGCAGGGGCACTACTCGACGGCGGCCACGGTGGAAGGAGCGGAGGCAAAGCCGCGGGCGATGATTCCGGTGAAGCTGGCGGCGCAGTCCGTGCTTTCCCAGGTCCCATCCGCCGCGGCGGAGGGACCTGGGGCGCCCACGTTGACGGGCGGCGCATGCATGATGGACGTGACCGGCTCGGGGCGCATGGACCTGGTGCTGATGGAGTCGGGCGCGCAGGCGATTCGCGTGCTGCATGCAAACGGCGCCGGCGGCTTTGTGGATTTCGATGCCGCCGCGGCGGGGCTCAAGGCGAGCGGCCATGCGGTTGCGTGCGCCGTGGGCGACTACGATGGCGATGGGTTGAACGACCTGGCCGTGGCGCTGGACTACCAGGTGCGCCTCTATCACAACCTCGGCCATGGGCAGTTCAAGGATGTGACGGCGGATGCGGGACTGGTGCCGCGCAATCGGCCATCGGGGATCACGTTCGTGGATTACGACCACGATGGTGATCTCGACCTGTTTTTGACCGGCGCAGGATGGAAGCCCGGCGCTGCGCCGAATGTGTTGTGGCGCAACAACGGCAACGGCTCCTTTACCGAGTGGACCGATGCGACGGGGCTGGGCGGCAGCGGCACGACTGCGGCGGCCATTCTCACCGATTTCAACAACGATCGCGCCGTGGACATCGCGGTGACGGGCGATCAGCCTTCGCCGACGCTGTACGTGAATCCGCGCGAGGGCAAGTATCCCACGCAGCCGCTCTACGGCGATACGTCCTTGCCGGCGACCACCGGCATCGCCGTTCTCGACTTCGACAAAGATGGCTGGATGGACATTGCTGTCACCCACGCCGGCGCGCCGGGGCTTACGCTATGGCGCAACGTTGTGGCGGCCGATGGCGTGCATCGGCGCTTCGAGCGCGTGAGCCTGCCCATGGAAGGCGCGACGCGCGCATGGGGGCTGACGCCGATCGATATTGACAACGATGGCTGGATTGACCTGGCGGCGATTGTCGAAACAAAGGCCGGCTCCGAGGTGCGCGTGCTGCGCAATCGCGGCGACGGCACGTTTGAAGATGTGAGCCATGCGCTGGGGCTCGACGGGCTTGCGCTGCACGATCCGCGCGGGCTGATCGCTGCCGATGTGGACGGCGACGGTGCAGCCGACCTGGTTGTGACGCAGGTGAATGCGCCGCCCATAGTGTTGCGCAACGTGGGCGCGAACCAGAACCACTTTGTGCGCCTCGACCTGACCGGTTTCGCGGATAACAAGACGGCGACGGGCGTGAAGGTGGAGGTGTTCGCCAATGGGCTGTGGCAGAAGTGGGAGCTTGCCGGCGCTTCGGGCTACCAGACGCAGGCGCCGCCGCAGATCCTGGTCGGCCTGGGTGACGCGCAGAGCATCGATCTGCTGCGCATTCTGTGGCCCACCGGCGTGCTGCAGGATGAGATCGATCTGCCGCACACGCAGGTGATCGCGATGAAAGAGGCGGACCGGCGCGGCAGCTCATGCCCGGTGCTGTTTGTGTGGGATGGGCACAGATACAAGTTTGTGACCGACGTGATTGGTGCGGCAGTGGTGGGGCACTGGCTTACGCCGCAGCGGACCAACATTCCGAATCCTGGCGAGTGGGTGAAGGTGGATGGCGCGCACGTAACCACGGTCAACGGCAAGGTGAGCGTGCGCTTCATGGAGCCGATGGAAGAGGTGAACTACATCGACCAGTTGCGACTGGTCGCCGTTGATCATCCAGGCAACGTCGAAGTCAATCCCGACGAGCGTTTTCTCGACAATCCGCCGTTTGCCTCGGGCAAAGTGGTTGCCAGCACAGATGTGCGGCTGCCCGCCGGCGCGTGGGATGGCAACGGGCGTGACGTGCTTGACCTGGTCAGCCGCCGCGATCACCAGTTTGCCAGCGGATTTACGGCGCTGCCGCCGTATGACGGCTTTGCCAACATGCATCCGCTCACGCTCGACCTGGGAGACGTGAAGCCCAACGCGCCGCTGCGCCTGCTGATGACCGGCTATGTGAACTACTTCAGCGCAACCTCGCTTTACGCCGCATGGCAGGCAGGCATGAAAGAGATTCCGCCGTATGTCGAGGCGCAGTTGCCGGACGGCTCATGGAAGCCCATTCCTGGCGATGCGGGATTTACCGCCGGGCTGGAGCGGACGATCGTGGTGGACCTGACGGGCAAGCTGCCTGCGGGCACGCGGCGCATCCGGCTGATGACCAATCTACAGATCTACTGGGACCAGGTGCTCATCGACCAGAGCACGAATGCCGAAGCGCGCGCCACGGAGCTGCCGCTGAGCTTCGCCACGCTGCATTTCCGCGGCTATCCGCGGCAGATCGAGGGCGCCAGCGACGGCGATCTGGATTACGACTACAACGTGGTGAGCCTCACCGGGCCGTTCCAGCACGAGCGCGGCAGCTATACGCGCATGGGCGACGTGACGGCGCTGGTGAAGGGAATCGACAACCGCTTTGCCGTCTTCGGCAGCGGCGAAGAGATCGCCGCCGAGTTCGACACGGCGAAGCTGCCCGCGCTGCCGGTGGGCTGGAAGCGCGATTACTTCTTTTACGCGAACGGCTACGTGAAGGACATGGACTGGTGGGATGCATCGCCGTTTACCGTGGCGCAGATGCCGTTCCACGGCATGAGCCGCTATCCGTATCCCGAGAGCGAGCATTATCCTGACGATGCGGATTCGCTTGCCTATCAATTGAACTGGAACGACCGCTTCGAGTCGGGCAACCAGGTGCACTCGTACCGCTTCAACTACAAGCTGCGGCCATCGACGCCGCAGGATGATCTGCCATCGCCTTTGAACCAGGACACGCAATGACCGATGTTGTGGAGCAGGAGTTGGTGCTCACGCCGGCGACACGTCAGCTTGAGTTGCTGCGCGCCGGGAAGGTTTCAGTCGCCGAGCTGGCGGAAGCGCACATCCGGCAGATCGAGCGGCTGAATCCGGAGCTGAATGTGTTTGCGGATTTCGACGCGGAGCGCGTGCGCGCGCAGGCGCGGAGTCTGGACGCGGTGCGCGATGGACGCGGCCCGCTGTATGGGCTGCCGGTAACGGTGAAGTCGTCGATCGCGACGGCGGGCTACAGGTGCGAGATTGGGAGCGTGCTGCACAAGGGCGAAGTTCCGGGCGAAGACGCGGTGGTGGTGGCGCGGCTGCGCGCGGCGGGCGCGCTGATTCTGGGCACCACCAATTGCCCCGAGCTGCTGATGGCCTACGAGACGGCCAACGATCTGCATGGGCGCACACGCAACCCGTGGGACCTGGATCGTTCGCCGGGCGGGTCGAGCGGCGGCGAATCGGCGGCGATTGCGGCCGGGCTTTCGGCCGGAGGGCTGGGTAGCGACAGCGGCGGCTCGGTGCGCGTGCCCGCGCATTTTACGGGCATCTGCTCGCTCAAGCCTACGCCGGGTCGCGTGCCGGGCCGCGGGCATCTGCCGCCGTGCGTGGGACCGTTTTCGATCCTCGGCGCAATTGGTCCCCTGGCGCGCACCATCGGCGATGTGTCCCTGCTCTTTCGCGCGCTCGCCGGCCAGGACCCTTGCGATCCGGCGAGTCCGCCGGTTCCGCTGCGCGAGCCAAGTTGGAATGAGCTGCGCGCGCATACGATCGGCTTCTTTGAAGAGGACGGCATCACGCCGGTTACACCCGAAACCCGCGCGGCCGTGCACGCCGCCGCGCAGGCGCTGCGCGCGGCGGGATTGCACGTAGAGCCTTTCCAGCCGCGCGCGCTGGAGCCGCTGCGCAAGCTGTGGTGGAAGTTCTTTGTGCAGTGCGGGGCGATGTTTTATGAGCCGGTAATCTCCGGAAAGGAAGCATCGCTCAGCCCGATTTTCAAGGGTTTTCTGACAATTGCGGAACGCTCCGGCAAGCTGACTGCGACGGAACTGCTCAGCGCGTGGGCTGAGCTCGATCTGCTGCGCGGGAAGATGCTGGAAGAGATGCGCGCGTTTCCGGTGCTGCTGTGCCCGGCGGCGGCGATTCCGGCTTTTCGGCATGATGAGCGCGCCTGGACTATCGATGGCGAAACGGTGGAGTATCTCGATGCCGTGCGCTATACGCAATGGTTCAACTCGCTGGGAGCGCCGGCAGCGGTTGTGCCGGTGGGCGTGTCGCCGGAAGGACTGCCGATCGGCGTGCAGATTGCCGCGCGGCCGTTTGCAGACGAAGTGGCTCTGGGCGTTGCGGCAGTGGTCGACGCGGCATTTGGCTATCGTCCGCCGCCAATGGCGCGAGCGTAGCGCTGTGCGCGGACGATTGAAATGCAGCGGCTTTGTTGCCGATGTATTCCTGACCCGCAATGAAGCCGACCATCGAAGTCTCCATGATTGTGAAGAACGGCGGCGCTACCCTTGCGCGCTGCCTCAAAAGCGTCTCCGCGTTCGCTGACCGGATCGTCGTGGGCGATACGGGCTCCACGGATGAGAGCGCCGCCATCGCCCGCGACCACGGCGCCGAGGTGATCGCGATTCCCTGGGAGGAGGATTTCTCTCTCGCGCGCAATCGCGTGCTGGCGCAGCGCAGGTGCGACTGGATCCTGGTGCTCGATGCCGACGAGATGCTGGACGGCTCGGCCGGTGCGCAGATTCGCATGGCCATCGAGCGGTCCGGCGTTTCCGCCTTCCATAACTGGCGCTGGAACTACATGCGCGACACGAGCACGCGGCTGGGCTTTCAGGTGGCCCGGCCCAATCCCGTTCTGATCGAGGAGTCGCGGCCTTACCCGGCCTATGTTCCGCTGCCCACAACGCGGCTCTTCCGCAGTCATCCGGGCATCTGCTACGAGGGCTGCGTGCATGAGACGGTGACGCGGCGGCTGGCCGCGCTCGGACTGGCCGCCAGGTTTGCGGACTTCATCGTTCACCACTTTGGCCACGCTGAAGACGACGACATGGAACGGCAGAAGAAGAACGATCTCTATCAACTGCTGGGCGAGAGAAAGCTCCGCGCAAATGCCGACGATCCGCAGGCGCTCATCGAGATGGGCATGGCGGAGCTTGAGAATGCGCGCCGGCCGGCGGTTGCGCTCGGCCACTTTGAGCGCGCCTGCCGGCTGAGCCCGGCGTCGGGCGTAGGCTGGCTGTTTGCCGGAATCTGCCTGGTGCGCCTCGCACGGCTCAGGGAGGCGCTCGAATGCCTGCAGCGCGCCGCCAGCCTGGGCATGCGAAATGCGTTGTTCTACCAGGCGGCGGGCGACGCGTACTTTCACGGCAGCCGTTACGCTGAGGCGCGCGAGGCTTACGCACAAGTGGCCGCGCTGGGCGAGGATTCTCCGCTGAGCGAAGCGAAGCGTGGCGCTTCTGAGGTGCACCTGGGCAGCGCGCAGGAGGGAATTGCGCGCATGCGCCGCGCCGTGGCCAGTGCGCCCGCGTTCGGCGAGCTCTACGACATTCTGGCTACGGGCGCGCTGCTGGGCGGCGATGTGGAACTGGCAGCCGAGACGGCGGCGGCGCGGCTGCAGATGGGCAATACGACGGAGTTTCACGCAGAGCTGGCGGCGGCGCTCGCAGCGCGCATGCAGCCGAGAGCGGCTGGGGCGGCCGCGGTGTGACACCCGGAAGCGCAGCGCGGCTGCTTCAAAACAGGCGTTTATTTTCAGTTATTTGCAAGGTTGCACACAAGTGCATGCAAATTTTTTGCCAATTTGCCTGCTGGTTGCACCAACCCTTCCCGTCCGATTGCATCGAATCCTATCCGTATCGAAAAGGAGAACGGATATGCGCTTGTTGTCTCGGAACGTTGCCACCCTTTTGCTTGCGGCGGCCTGCGCCATGCCGGTTTTTGTGACCGGCTGCGCCGTGCACGCCCGCGTCTACGACCCCTATTACCACGATTATCATCCCTGGGGCGGAGAGACGGTCTACTACGAGCAGTGGGAGCATGAGACACACCGGAACCACATGGATTTCAACAAGCGCAGCGCTGCCGACCAGAAGGCGTACTGGGACTGGCGGCATCAACACGAAGACCATCACTGATCTGGCATCACTGATGCTGTTATCCTGAGCGGCAGAGTCAAAACCCAAGCTCGCTTCTTGCCTGGGCAAATTGTGCGATGGCGAATTCGAGATCGGCACGCGTGTGGGCCGCCGAAACCTGGATGCGGATGCGGGCTTTGTCCTGCGGCACGACCGGATACGAGAACGCGACAGCATAGATGCCCTTTGTCAGCAGCAACTCTGCCATCCGGACAGCCGCCGCTGCATCGCCGAACATGACCGGAACGATGGGGTGCTCACCGGGAAGGACATGGAACCCGGCGTTGACCATCTGGCCGCGAAAGAAGTGCGTGTTCTCGCGTAAGCGCTGTCGCAACTCTCCGGATTCCGTGAGAAGGTCGAGTGCCTTGAGCGAAGCCGCGACAATCGCCGGAGTGACGGAGTTCGAGAAGAGATAGGGACGGGACCGCTGGCGGAGCCATTCGACGATCTCCTTGCGTCCGCTGGTGTAGCCGCCGCTGGCGCCGCCGAGCGCCTTGCCCAGCGTGCCGGTGAGGATGTCCACGCGGCCCTCGACGCCGCAAAGCTCCGGCGTGCCCCGGCCATGCTCGCCGATGAAGCCTACGGCGTGGGAGTCATCGACCATGACCATGGCATCGTATTTCTCGGCCAGATCGCAGATCTTGTCCAGCTTTGCGAAGTAGCCATCCATCGAGAAAACGCCATCGGTGGCAATCAGGCGATGGCGCGCCGGCGCAGCTTCCTTGAGCTTTGCCTCCAGGTCATCCATGTCGCCGTTGCGGTAGCGAGAACGCGCCGCCTTCGACAGCCGGATGCCGTCGATAATGCTGGCGTGATTCAGCTCATCGGAGATGATGGCGTCGTCCGCGTCAAGCAGCGTTTCAAACAGGCCGCCATTGGCGTCGAAACAGGAACTGTAAAGAATGGTGTCTTCAGTGCCGAGAAACGCGCTGATGCGCTCTTCGAGCTGCTTGTGAATGGACTGGGTGCCACAGATGAATCGCACACTGGCAAGTCCATAGCCCCAGTCGTGCAACGCCCGCTGCGCAGCCTCCACAATCGCCGGATGATTCGCCAGGCCAAGATAGTTGTTGGCGCAAAGGTTCAGCACGGGCGTTCCATGGGCGACCAGGACCTTTGCCTGCTGCGGCCCCGCGATTATGCGCTCGCTTTTGTAGAGGCCCGCGTTGCGGATATCGGTGATTTTGTCCTGCAAATAGCGCTGAACGTTGCCGTACATCTTGGTCCTTTCCGCTGCCGGGCCGCTTTTGTCTGCCCCCTCCGGCTCAGCTTGTTTCCCGCCAGTCGAGAATCACTTTGCCGGCATTGCCTGAGTGCATGACCTCAAAACCTTCTTCGAATGCGCGCCAGGGCAGTTTGTGGGTGATCACCGGGCTGATATCCAGACCGGATTGAAGCATGACAGTCATCTTGTACCAGGTCTCGTACATTTCGCGCCCATAAATGCCGCGAATCGTGATCTGGTTGAAGATCACTTTCGACCAGTCGATCGACATTTCGGAAGGCGAGGGAATTCCGAGCATGGCAATCTTTGCGCCGTGACTGAGATTGGCGAGCATGTCGCGCAAGGCGTGAGCATTGCCGGACATTTCAAGGCCGACATCGAATCCTTCCTGCATGCCCAGCTTTTTCTGAACCTGCGCGAGCGAAATCTCAAGTGGATTGATGGCTTCTGTTACGGCTGCCGTGCGCCTCGCAATTTCCAGCCGGTAAGGGTTAGGATCGGAGATGACCACGTGACGCGCGCCCGCATGCTTCGCCACTGCCGCGGCCATAATTCCAATCGGGCCTGCGCCTGTGACCAGCACATCTTCGCCCAGGACAGGAAAAGCGAGCGCCGTATGCACGGCATTTCCCAGGGGATCGAAGATGGCCGCCACTTCCTGCGCAACCTGCGGAGCGTGCCGCCAGATGTTGGTCATGGGCAATACGATGTACTCGGCAAAAGCTCCAGCGCGATTGACGCCCACGCCCAGGGTGTGCGCACACAGATGGCGCCGTCCCGCAAGGCAATTGCGGCAACGGCCACAGACAACATGCCCTTCGCCGCTGACCCGATCTCCGGCATGAAAGTCGCTCACATTCGAGCCAACTTCGACGATCTCTCCCACAAACTCATGCCCGATCACCAGCGGAACAGGGATCGTCTGCTGCGCCCAGGCATCCCAATCGTAAATGTGCAGGTCGGTTCCGCAGATACCGGTCATGAGGACACGAATCTTGACATCGTTTATACCGATCTCCGGCTCCGCTACATCCTCGATCCACAAACCGCGCTTTGCATGCGTCTTTGCCAGGGCCTTCATCTCATCCTTTCGTCTCGCGAATCATTTTCAATTCTAAGGCGCTCCGCAATCGATCTGAAAAGCAATACCAGCTCACAATAGCATATAAAAGAAAATATAAGAAAAGTAAAAGATATGTATAGTAACTAAATCCAGGCAAGTCGGCTGGTCGAATTCACCGGCGCCGACGGTGATGGCATCGTCTGTATCTCGCTTCATGACGGGCACAAATCAAGCCGAGCACGCCAGGTTCGATGCGCTGCTAGAGCATTTCTAATTTAGGTGTATACATACTGTGCGATACTATTCCTGCTGTTTGGAGGCGGCCGGGATGCATAGCTATTCGCAAGACCTGCGTGATCGTGTGCTTTGGGCGCTGGAGCGGGGAGAGCGGCCTTCAGACATTGCACGGCGGCTGGAGGTGGGCCGCGTGTGGGTATATCGGGTG